>JBOHBY010000071.1:0-3688 GCA_050698635.1 Spirillospora sp. | reverse complement strand
CGCCAAGGTCAAGGCCCGCGCCAAGGTCAAGGCCCGCGCCAAGGTCAAGGCCCGCGCCAAGGCCAGGGCCCGCGGCAGGGCCAAGGGCCGGGGCAGAGGGAACGGCGTTCCGAGGGCGGACGGCCGCAGGGGCGCCGCTTTCAGGAGCGGGACGACCGGGGCGGCGGACGTGGCCCGCGGCGTTTCGACGGCAAGCGTGACGGGCGTCCGGGAGATCGTGACCGTGACCGGCGTGGCGGCGGCGGACGTCCCTACGGCCCGCCGCGCGACCGGGGTGACCGGCGGGCGCGTTCCGACGAGCGTGAGCGTCCGGCGCCCAAGCACGACGATCCGCTCCTGCCCGACGACGTCACCGGTGAGGAACTGGACGTCGACGCGCGCGCCGAGCTGCGCACGCTGCCGAAGGACCTCGCCGCGAAGGTCGCCCGCCATCTGGTGATGGCGGGGCGGCTCGCCGAGGACGAGCCCGAGCAGTCCTACAAGCACGCGAAGGCGGCGCGGCGGCTCGCGTCGCGGGTCGGGGTCGTCCGGGAGGCGGCGGGGATCGCGGCCTACCACGCGGGCGAGTGGGCGGAGGCGCTCGCGGAGCTCCGGGCCGCGCGGCGGCTGAGCGCGGGCGACGACGCGTACCTGCCGCTGATGGCCGACTGCGAGCGCGGCCTCGGCCGTCCCGAACGCGCCCTGGACCTGATCAAGTCGCCGGAGGCCAAGCGGCTCGACCCGATGGGACGCGTTGAGCTGCGCATCGTCGAGTCGGGCGTGCGCCGTGACCTCGGGCAGCCCGACGCCGCCGTCGTGACACTGCAGATCCCCGAGCTTCGTGACCGGCGGCTCCGGCCGTGGTCGATGCGGCTGTTCTACGCCTATGCGGACGCGCTGGCCGAGGCCGGACGCGCGCAGGAGGCGGCCGACTGGTTCGCGCGCGCCGCCGCGGCCGACCGGGACGGCGATACCGACGCCGCCGAACGGTACGCCGAGCTCGACGGCCTCCACATCGTCGAGACCGAGGAATCCGAGGACGACCCCGAACCCGAAGAGACCGACGCGGATCTCTCGCCGGTCGACATCGCGTTCAAGCCCGCCGAGCCCGAGACGGTGGAGACGCAGGACGAGGAGGCACCGGAGGCGCCCGCGCTGTTCCTGGAGCCGAAACTGGACGTCCCGGGCGTCCCGGAGGAGCCACCGGCGGGGGAGTGACCGGCGGCGGTGTCAGGCGTGCCTGTTCAGGGCGTGCATGATCCCGGCGACGTTGCTCTCGGTGCTGCTGAGCGCCTCGTACTTGGCGACCAGTTCCGGGTCGGCGCCGTCGCTCGCGATCGCGTAGCGGTCCTTGGTGCGGTCGGCGACCATCGCGACGGCGTGGTCGAGGTCGAGGCCCTGGTCGCGGGCGTCCCGGACGGTGTCGACCCAGACCCGTAGCTCCTCCGCCGACCGCTCCAGCGTCTCACCGACCTCCTGCACGGGCCCGTAGTGCGCGAACAGCAGCCGCTGCGGGTCGAGCGCCTGGAACCGGTCGAGCGACTTCAGCGCGGTGTCGAGGTCGAAGTCCGGCGGCGGCGTCGCGGGCCGCACGTCCGCGGTCTCGGGGATGTAGATGCCGGCGGCGTCGCCGACGTACAGGTCGCCGGTCAGCGAGTCCATGAGGCCGACGTGGTGCTTGGCGTGGCCGGGGGAGTAGTGCGAGTCCAGGCGCCGTCCGCCGCCGAGGTCGACGGTGCCGGTGTCCTCGACGGCCCTGATCCGCGCCGCGTCCGTCGGCTTCAGCTCGCCGAACAGCGTGTCGAGGCTGTCGCCGTACACCATCCGGGCGCTGCGCATGAGCCGCTCCGGGTGCGCGAGGTGGCGGGCGCCCTTCTCGTGGACGACGACCTCCGCGCGCGGGTACATGCGGGCGATGTCCCCGACACCGCCCGCGTGGTCGAGGTGGATGTGCGTCACGACCACGCTCGCCAGGTCGCCGGGCCCGACGCCCATCTCCTCCAGCGCCCGCCGCACGACCGGCGCCGAGCCGGACGTGCCCGGCTCCACCAGGCATGGCCGGTCGGACAGGATCAGGTATCCGGCGGTGATCCCGGTGTAGCCGGCCATCCGCGTGTCGATCTCGTAGACGTCCCCGCCGAGCGGCTTGATCGTGGTCGTGGTGTCCATCGTCCGATCATCGCCTACGGGTCGAGGAGGCGCAGGACGAGGCCGGTGCGGGGCTTCGGGCCGAACGAGGTGGACTTGCGCGGTACGCGCTCGCCCTCGCCCGCGATGGCCAGGACGTCCTCGACCCTGAGCGGGTTCAGGATGACGGCCGTCCCGCCGGTGCGCCGCGCGCGGGCGATCGCGGCGGACGCGTCGTGGTGCACCACCTCGATGGCGTTCTCGTTCTCCGGGACGTCCCACACGTTCCCCATGAGGAGATGGTCGAGGACGGCGGTGTCGAGCGCCCGCCAGCGCGGCGAGTGCTCGGACGGCATGGACCGCCGCAGCGCGCCCGCGTCGGGGTCGGTGAGCAGGTGAAGGGCATCGCCGCCGCCGAGGAGGAACGCGGGACGGCGCGCCCCGGCCAGCGCTTCGAGGGCCTCGGCCTCGCCAGGAAACCCGGTGACGCGGAAGACCTTGCGGGCACGTTCCGCGGCATCCCCCGGCCGCAGGCCGGGCAGGACGCGGTGGATCGCGTCCAGGTCGGGTGGGTAGCGGGTGGAGTCGACGAGCATCGCCAGGCCCGCGTCCCAGGGGCCGGGGCCGTCGCCGTCGCCGTGCCGGCGTGCCTGAAGGGCGCGGTAGGTGGCGTACCTGTGGTGGCCGTCGGCGATGAGCGCCTGCCTGCCGCGCAGGTCGGCGGCGACGCGCGCGTGCAGGGCGGGATCGGCCACGCGCCACAGCCGGTGTGTGAGCCCGTCGTCCGCGTCGAACTCCATGAGCGGTGTCGCGGCGGTCGCGTCGTCGACGATCCGCGCCGCGTCGTCGCCGCCCTCGTACACCAGGAAGATCGGCTCCAGGTTGGCGTTCGCGGCGGTCATCAGCGCGAGCCGGTCGCGGACGGGCCCCGGGAAGACGTTCTCGTGCGGCAGCACGACCCTGTCGGCCTCGGCCCGCAGCCCGAGGGCGCCGATCAGGCCCCGTTGCAGGACGGCGTCGCCGCGGGCCGCCTCGTAGACGTACAGCGCGGGGGTGTCGTCGATGGTGAGCGCGCCCTCGTCCAGCCACCGGCGCAGCCGCCGCCCCGCCGCGTCGTAGCTCTCCCCGGCGGCGCGCGGCAGGTTCAGCCGGACGATGTTGTGCCCGCCGCCCGCCAGCAGACGCGTCGCCGCCGCGTCGTCGATCAGGTCGTAGGGGGGCATGGTCACCGCCGCCGGGTCGCCCGCGACCTCGGGGACGAAGCGGACGCCGCGGAACGGGCTCAGTTCCAGGCCGCCGCCCGTCCGCGGTTCCGAGGTGCCGAAGGCGCGGGCGCTGAACTCCTCCGGGCCGAGACCGCGGAGGCCGGAGGGGAGATCGTCGTCCATCCTGGGCATGCTAATCGCCGGAGGGCGTCCGGAGGCCCGGCGGGTACGGTCGGATTCCGAGGGGAGGTCCATATGGATCGTCAAGGGCCGCAGCGGCCAGAGGATTCCCCAGGGGACGATCCAGGCGGGGGTGCCGCCTCGCCGGACGGCGGCGTCTACGAGTGGTACACACGGGGCCTTGAGCTGCTCAGGTC
>JBOHBY010000070.1:0-2103 GCA_050698635.1 Spirillospora sp. | reverse complement strand
GGGTCGGCCTGCGCGGCCGCCGTCGTCGCGGCGGCCCGCATCCCGGCGGCGGTGAGCTGGCGGCGCCAGCCGTGGATCAGCAGGCGCTCGAACGCCGGACGGAGCTCCTCGGTCGCGGCGAGCGCGGCGGTGACCAGGTCGGGGGTGACGGGCTCGTCGGACGGGAGCTCGCCGAGGCGCTGCAACCACACGTCGCCGAGCCAGCTCGCGAGCCGTCCCATGGTCTGCCCGACGGCGCGGGCGAGCTGGACGACCATGTCCTCGTCGACCAGGTCGCCGCCGAGCAGGTCCTTGATCTCGCGGAGCGCGGCGACGTCGCCGTCGGTGAAGGCGACCTCGTCGTCCGGCGGGGTCGGGAAGCCGAGCGCCCGCCAGATGCGGCGCGCGTACTCGTCGGGGACGCCCGCGAGGGCCTCGACCTCCCCGCGCGTGTAGCGCAGCGGGCCACCGAGGAGCGCCTCCTCGATATCGTCGGCCATGTACCCCGCTCCTATGTGACATTGATCGATGTAACAATAGTGCCGGAGTAAGATCACGGCGGTCAAGAAGGACGAGTCCGGCGGACGGGACATGGCCGAGTACCGAATCGACGAGCTGGCGCGGCTGGCCGGAAGCACCGTGCGCAACGTCCGCGCCTACCAGGACCGGGGGCTGCTGCCGCCGCCCCGCCTCGAAGGACGCGTCGGCCTGTACGGCGACGCGCACCTCGCGCGGCTCCGCCTGGTCGGCAAGCTGCTCGGGCGCGGCTACACCTTCGCCGTCATCAAGGACCTGCTGACGGCGTGGGAGACCGGCAAGGACGTCGGCGAGGTCCTCGGGCTGGAGAAGGTCCTCACCGACCCGTGGTCGGACGAGATCCCCGGCACGGTCGGCTACGACGAGCTCGTCGAGATCTTCGGCACCGGGCTGGACGAGGACCAGGCAGCCCGGATGCGTGACCGGACGATCGAGATCGGCCTGATCGAACCGGGCCCGGACGGCGCCGCGTACCGGGTGCCGAGCCCGCGGCTCCTGCACGTCGGCGCCGAGCTCGTCGCGGCCGGGGTGCCGCTCGACTCCGTCCTCGACATCGCCGAGCAGATCCGCGCCGACTGCGACGTGATCGCGGACCGGTTCGTCAGCCTCGTCCAGGAGCACGTCTTCGACCGGCTGGAGGACCGTCCCGTCCCGGACGGCGAGCAGGTCACCGAGGTCGCGGCGCTGGTGCGCCGGATGCGCCCGCTGGTGCGGATGGTCGTCGACCCGTTCATCGCCCGCGCGATGGAGGCCCGCGTCCAGGCGGCCCTGGGCGACCACCTCGAAACGGTCAGAGACCAGCTCGACCGCCCCCCGACCACCGAATAGGCGCTGGTCAGAGGAGGGAGGCGCCCCAGACGACGTCGACCGTGTGCGGCGCGCCCTCGGCGTCGGTGAAAGTGAGGGTGCCCTTGCCTGGCAGGCCGATGATGGTCGTGCGCAGCGTGAGCGTCAGGCGCGCCGTGCCGTCCTCGGGCATGGCGCCCTGCGTCTCCGACAGGACGAGCTGGGCCGACGACGTCACCGCCGTCCACGTCACGGGCCCGCTCTTGGCCGCGAGGCTCACGAACGCGGTCTTCTTGCCGTAGAGCTCGACCTTCGCCGGGTCGACGACGAGGACACCGGGCCGCGCGGGCGCCGACGACGAAGGCGGCGCCGGGCTCGCCGGATTCTGCTGCCCCTTCTCCTCCGTCTGCGGGCCGACGGGCGCTTGACCAGGACGGCCGGGCCCTCCGCCGCCCGGCCCGCCGGACGGCTGCCCGCCACGCCCCGAGCCCGCGGTCGGCGACTCGTGCGTGATCGACGGCTGCGGGTTGGTGTGGAACGGCGGCCAGTTGAGCGTCTCGCCGCTGATCCCGGGGCCCATGACGAACATCGCGACGACCGCGGCGGCCAGCGCGCTCGCCATCCCGCCGCCGGTGACCAGCCATCGGCGCGTGAGCGGCGAGGGAACGTCCGGCTGGCTCGGCAGCCCGGACGGTGTGAGCGCGCCGCCCCGGGCCGCGATGTCGGCCCGGTAGCCCGCGAGCTCCGGGTCGGTGGCGGTGTGCATGACGCGATGGCGCAGGGCCGCGGGCAGCACAGGCG
>JBOHBY010000069.1:0-5088 GCA_050698635.1 Spirillospora sp. | reverse complement strand
GAACGGCCCGTCCCCACCGGAGCGCCCAGGGACGTCCACGGGAAACCGGACCGGCGGGAGGCGCGGCTCCGGGACGCGGTACGGGAGGCCGATCCCGCATGGGACTCAAGGAGCAGCTGAACCGCCGCGACTTCCGGCGCCTCATGGTGGGGCAGACGGTCTCCTCCTTGGGCGACTGGACGGGCACGCTCGCGCTCATGTACTTCGTCCTGGAGCTGAGCGGCTCCACGACGGCGGTGGGCGGCGTCCTCGTCCTGCGCCTGCTCCCCTCGGCGCTCGGCGCGCCGGTCGCGGCACGGGTCGTCACCCGGTGGCGGCGCCGCAGCGTCATGATGTCGTCCGACCTGATCCGGGTGGGGATGGCGGCGGCGCTGCCCGTCCTCCCGTGGCTGTGGTGGGTGTACTTCTGGGCGTTCGCGATCGAGGTCGTCGGCCTGTGCTTCCTGCCCGCCAGGGACGCCGCCATCCCCTACCTCATCGAGGACCACGACGAGCACGGCCGCGAGCACGACACCGGAACCCTCGAAGTCGCCAACGGCATCACGATGGCGACCTCCTACGGCATGATCCCGGTCGGCGCGGGCCTGTTCGGGCTGATGCTCTGGGTGTCGGACGACGCGGGCTGGGAGGGGCACTGGCGCTACGTCGTCGTGTTCTGGCTGAACGCGCTCACCTACCTGGTGTCCTATTTCGCGATCCGCTCCATCCCGGACCTCGGCCCCGCGCCCGGTGAGCGGTGGGCCGCCGAGCGGGAGGAGAAGCGGCAGGGGAGCTTCGTGGACGCGCTCCGACTCCGCGTGGTGCGCGGCGTCCTGCCCGGCGTCGCGGTCGTCGCGCTCGGCCTCGGCGCGCTGTTCTCGCTCGGCGTCGTGTTCGTCAAGGACGTCCTGGACGCGAGCCCGGTCGGCTTCGGGGTCCTGGTGGCGCTGTTCGGGGTCGGCGCGGTGACCGGGCTGGTGATCGTCCGCAACGGCCGGTGGCACCTGATGACCCAGATCCGGACGGCCACCGCCCTGCAGGGCGCGACGATCGCCACGATGGGCCTGGTCGCCTCGATCGCCTGGTCGTTCGCGGGCGCGGTCGTCTTCGGCGGCGCCGCCACCGCCGCCCTCGTCGGCGGCATCACCTACCTCCAGGAGAGCCTGGAGGGCTTCCGCCGCAACCTCGCCCTCACCGCGTTCCACGCCGTCCTGCGCTTCGGCCTGGCGCTGGCCGCGCTCCTGTCGGGCGCGGCGTCCGACCTGCTCGAACGCTGGGACGTCAGCCCGCTCGGCATGGTCCCGCCCCGCCTGGTGCTGGCGCTGTCCGGCCTGGTGGTCATCGCGGGAACGTTCCTCATCCGCTCCCCCGGCCACGGGCGCGGGGGAGCGGATGACGGGATAGGAACCTCACCTCGGGGATAGAAGAACCCTATGGACTACAAACTCGAACTGGTCGCGGTACCCGTCTCGGACGTCGACCGCGCGAAGGCCTTCTACACCGAGAAGGCCGGCTTCAACGCCGACCACGACCACCGGGTCAGCGACGAGATCCGCTTCGTCCAGCTGACCCCGCCCGGCTCGGCCTGCTCGATCGCCATCGGCACCGGCCTCGGCGCCGACATGACGCCCGGCTCCGTCCAGGGCCTGCAACTCGTCGTCACCGACGCCGAGGCCGCCCGCGCCGAACTCGCCGCCCGCGGCGTCGAGGTCAGCGACGTCCACGACTTCCCCTGGGGCCGCTTCGTCTTCTTCAAGGACCCGGACGGCAACGGCTGGAACGTCCAGCAAATCCAGTCCCCAAGCTGAGCCGCCCACCCCTACCCGCCCGACCTGGGCCTCAGCGTCCTATCGGCTTCGTCCCCACGTGAACCCGCTTGCCAAGGGGTAAAACAGTCTCTACAGTACACAGTGTCCATGAGAAACAGTTTTCACGAGGGAGCACTCTCATGTCCGACCTGCGGGTTCACAACTTCGCGATCTCGCTCGACGGCTTCGGGACCGGTGAGGGCCAGGCCCCGAACGCCCCGTTCGGGCACGCCGGCGAACGCCTGCACGAGTGGATGTTCACCACCCGGTTCTGGTACGAGATGGGCGGCGCCAAGGGCGGCGGAACCGGCGCCGACCACGCGTTCGCCGCGGCGAACGGACACGGCATCGGCGCCGAGATCATGGGCGCCGGCAAGTTCGGCCCGCCCGGCTGGCAGGACGACCCCGGCTACCGGGGCGCGTGGGGCCCGAACCCGCCCTTCCACTCGCCGGTCTTCGTGCTCACCCACCGGCCGCGGGCCTCGATCGAGATGGAGGGCGGCACCACCTTCCACTTCCTGGACACCACGCCCGCCGAAGCGCTCAAGATCGCCCGCGAGGCGGCCGACGGCCAGGACGTGCGCCTCGGCGGCGGCGTCACCGTGATCCGCGACTTCATCGCCGAGGGCCTGGTCGACCACATGCACGTGGTCCAGGTGCCGATCCTGCTCGGCCGCGGCGTCCGGCTCTGGGACGGCCTGGAGTCGCTGGAAGAGGCCTACGAGATCGAGGCGGTCTCCACACCGTCCGGTGTCACCCACCTGACGTTCACGGCCAGGCGCGGATGATCGCGATGGCCCCGAGGTGAGCATGTGCGGAGACGCGGACGGGTCACCGTGTGCCGCAGGAGCGACGACGACGTCCATGCCGTCGAGGCCGTAGGCGACGAACCCACCCTGCGCGGCGCCGGTGAGCGCCGAAGGCGGAGGAAGCCGCCTCAGGGGTGTCCGGTTTCGGCAATGTTCGATCTCTTTGGTGGACGGGGTTCGCCAGTCCGGTGATCGTGTGAGGCACCATCCAACCGAAGGAGTGCTTCCATGAAGCGATCATTAGGGCGAGTGTCGCTCGCCGTGGCCCTGGCGGCGTCCACGATCATGCTGCCCGCGTCGCTCGCGTCCGCGACGACCAACGCCGGTCTCCCCGGCTGCCCGGACACCTCGCTGTGCGGCTGGTCGGGGACCGACTTCACCGGAAAGGTGACGACGTTCCGGCCGGGCGGCGGCTGCATCGCCCCCGAGTTCCCGCTCCGGTCCGCCGCCAACACGTGGCAGGGCGGCGGTGCCGGCATCCCGGTCGTCCTGATCGTCTACTCGGGCGAGGACTGCACCGGCGACCTCCTCGTCTCCCTGCCGCGCGGAAAGTCGGCTCCCGTCCTGCGCGGCCAGGGCCTCAGCGTCATGTCGGTGTGGTGAACCCCGCCGGTCCCAGCTCCCCGTGAGGCACGGCCTCCCGTAGTGATCTCGGACGAGGGCCCCACCCCCACCTGCGGGCGTGGGGCTCTCATCTGTTGTAGGGACGCCGGGTGGGCTGGTTCAGTGGGAAGGATGGGAGCCCATGGACAGAGCGGCGGAGCGCGCGGGCGGTTCATGTGGGCCCGGTGGACAGTGGTCGTCGTGCTCGGGGCCATGGCCGCGGTCATCGCGGTGTCCCTGCCGTTTCTCGGGTTCGCCCTGCTCTC
The DNA here is from genome assembly GCA_050698635.1 of Spirillospora sp. Classification (GTDB taxonomy): domain Bacteria; phylum Actinomycetota; class Actinomycetes; order Streptosporangiales; family Streptosporangiaceae; genus Spirillospora. The sequence continues at coordinate 1,623 of JBOHBY010000069.1, read as the reverse complement.
CGGTGGGCTGGAGCGGATGGGGGACGCCTCGGCGCTCGCCGACCGGGGACGGCCCACGATCGGGATCGTGCGGGACACGCGGACGGAGAGCCAAGGGCCTGGCACAGGTGTCAAGAAGGAAGTGCTGGTGCGGTTCGCCGTGGCGGACGGGACGCGGCACAGCGTCTGGTCGTCCGGGGACGAGAAGGTGGGCGCCGCCGTCCGGCTGCTCTACGACCCGGAAGACCCGGAGAACGCGTCCACCGAGTCGGTGACCGAGCAGCGCGTGAGCGGTGCCACGCGCGTGTTCGGTGGTGTGCTGCTCGGGCCGGTTCTTCTGCTCGCCTACGTCGGGTTCGTCGGTAGGAGGCTCCTGGCGCTCCGGCATCGCGGGACGGCGACGACCGTCGGCGAGCACGGGCGTTGACCCGAGCACGGGCGTTGACCCGAGCACGCGCGTTAACCTCCGCCTTATCGGTGATCTGCGCCAATGGCAGGATGCGGATACTCGTGGCCGAGGACGAGCGGTTCCTCGCCGATCTGGTGGCCGAGGGCCTGCGCGGGCGGGCGATGGCCGTGGACGTCGCCTACGACGGCGCCGGGGGCGCTGGAGCGGCTCGACGTCAACGACTACGACGTCCTCGTGCTCGACCGGGACCTGCCGCTCGTGCACGGCGACGAGGTGTGCCGGGAGCTGGCCCAGCGCGGGGCGGCCGTGCGCATCCTGATGCTGACCGCGTCCGGCGCCGTCCACGAACGGGTCGACGGGCTCAACCTCGGCGCCGACGACTACCTGGCCAAGCCCTTCGCGTTCGACGAGCTCGTGGCGCGGGTCAACGCGCTGGCGCGGCGGAACGTGCCGCCGCTGCCGCCGGTGCTGGAGCACGCGGGCATCACGCTGGACGCGGCGCGGCGGCAGGCGTTCCGCGACGGGCGCTACCTGCCGCTGTCCCGCAAGGAGTACGCGGTGCTGGAGGTGCTGATGCAGGCGCGCGGCACGGTCGTCAGCTCCGAGGACCTGCTGGAACGGGCCTGGGACGAGCACGCCGACCCGTTCACCACCGTCGTCAAGGTGACCATGAGCAAGCTGCGCGCCAAGCTCGGTGAGCCGCCCGTCATCGTCACCGTCCCGGGTTTCGGGTACCGGCTGTGAGAGCGGCGGGGATCAGGCGGCGGATGCGCGGCTCGGTGCGGGCCCGGATGACGCTGCTGTACGGCGGGCTCTTCACCGTGATCACGCTGGGGGTGCTCGGCGCCGTGCTGTGGATCCAGCAGCGGATCGTCGACGACAGCGTGCAGGACGCCCCGTCCATCGTCGACATGGCCCCCTGCTACCGGCAGGGCATGGAGCCGCCGTGCCCGGAGCCTCCGGGCGCGCCGTTCGTGCGTGAGGCGCCCGTCCCGCCGGACGGGCAGGTCCCGCCGGACGGGGCGCGCAAACGGGTGATCGGCGAGGAGGAGTTCCAGGACAGCCTCGCCGGCTCGCAGCGGCTCGTCATCCTGGCCGCCATCCTGGTGATCATCGTGCTGGCGTTCGCGGTGAGCTGGTGGCTGACCGGACGGCTGCTGCGGCGGCTGCGGCGCGTCACCGTCGCCGCCCGCCGGCTGTCGCTGTCCAACCTGCACGAGCGCATCGCGCTGACC
>JBOHBY010000068.1:0-7231 GCA_050698635.1 Spirillospora sp. | reverse complement strand
CGCCGGAAGGGCCGCCCGCAGAGCGGCCGGAATCGCGGCGCAGTGGGCGTCGCGTCGCGTCGGGAAGCATGAAATGCTGTCCTTCCTGGGAGTACGTACCGTGACGCACGCGGCGCGCACGGCCAGTCCGGGGCCCGGCGGCGTGGATGTGCCGTCCAACGCCGGGTCGCGAAAAGGCCGGATGCCGGGTGCGGTAGTGCTTCCGGATCGGGCCGTCGGGTGGCCGCCCGACGGCCCGCCCTCTTGACAAGGGGCGGCTACGGGGCCGCTCAGTCGATCTCCCGCATCACCCTCTCGATCGACATCATCCGCTTCTGCAGGTCGGCGAGGTTCTCGCTGATCCGCAGCAGGTCCTCACGGGTCTCCATCTCGGTGGTGATCGACCGCTCGGCCAGCTTGCGGTACGCGTCCTCGCGGGCGAGCTGGACCTTGGCGCGCCAGGTCGCGAACACCTGCCAGATCAGGACGATCGCGACCGAGCCGACCACGATGAACAGCACGCCTCCGATGAGGATGCCCGCGACGTCGTCCTCCATCAGCTCTTCCCCTTGCCGTCGTCGTCGCCGCCCACGCTCTTGACGGTGAGCGTCCGAACCGCCTCGCCGATCCGTTCCAGATCAAGGCGCAGCGCGAACGGCACCACCTCGAAATACCGCATCGCCTTCCCGTCCTCCGAGACCTCCAGCGAGCTGCGCACGAGCCCGGCGGACTCCAGCCGGCTCAGATGCACCCGCAGCAGCGGCCGGCTGATCCCGACCTGGCGGGCCAGCTCGCTCACGTACCTGCGGCCGCCGCCGAGCTCGGCCAGGATCCGCAGCCGGTGCGGGCTGGCCAGCGCCGACAGCGCCAGCAGCAGCTCGTCGCCCGTGCCGCTCGCCAGATCAGTGATAACGACTTCATCCATGTGTAAAGAAAAACTATCACGTGAAACATGCCTCTAGCCAACGCGATGGGCAGGGCAAAAGAAAAGCGGGCCTTCCCCAGTGGAGGTGCTGGGGAAGGCCCGAGGGAGTCAGTGCGCCCGGAAGCCGGTTTCCGGGACGCCGATCACGGGAGCCTGACGGCTCCGGTCATCACACCTGCTCCCACAGTGCCGGAACATCGGCCGGGTTCCAGCCAGGCTGCGCCTGGTGGCCCTGGATGCACCGGTAGTTCAGACCGTTGTAGCTGACGGTGTCACCGACCTGGTAGACGGTGCCCGCGGCCCACGTGCCCGTGGGCGGGTCCGGCGGGTCCGGCGGGTCGGGGTTGCCGCCACCGGTGTGGAGCGTCAGGCCGTACGCCTGGAGGATCTCGTTGATCGGCTGGAAGAACGTCGTCCCGCCGCTGCTGCAGTTACCCGAGCCGCCGGACGTCACGCCCTGCGCCTGGGTGCCCGAGATGTACGAGCCGCCCGAGTCGCCCGGCTCGGCGCACACGGTCGTCCGGGTCACCTCGTAGATGGTGCCTTCCTGGTAGGTGACGCTGGTGTTGAGCTGCGAGATCGTCCCGCAGTGCCAGCCGGTGGTGGAGCCGGAGCGGCACACGGGCTGGCCCACCTGGGAGACGGTCGAGCCCTCGACGGCCCGGTCCTGGACCGTGCCGTAGCCGTTCACCCGCGCGGTCGGGGTCCAGTTGCTGTTCGCCGCGACCCAGGCGTAGTCGTTGCCCGGGAAGCTGGAACCCTGGAAGCTGCCCAGCGCGACCTGGTTGTACCCCTGGACGCTGGTGCCCGCCCGGCCGCAGTGACCCGCCGTGGCGAAGCCGGCCTGCGAGCCACGCGTGATCGGGAAGCCGACCGAGCAGCGTCCGCCCATGTAGTAGGCGTCGCCGCCGCGCAGGTCGTAGTACGTACGCGGCTTGGCGTTGGAACGCTCGACCGTGATCGCACTGGAGCTGACCCCGGCGGCCTTGGCGAACGCGCGTGCCTCCGCGGGAGCGGAGCTCTGCAGGACGACCTTGTTGGTGCGGACGTCCACGAACCAGACCGGCGTGTGGGCGGGCGCGCCCTTCCGGCTGGCACGATCCAGCTTGGACTTGGCGGCGGTGAGCTCGGCGAGGCTGTGCTGAACGACCTTCGCCTGCGCGCCGAGCGCGGCGATCTGGGAGACCTTGGCGGGATTGGTGGTGTTGACGTGCAGCGTCCCGCCGGTCTTGCCGGTGACGTAGCTGCCGGAGTAGCTCCCGGCGAGCCGCAGCTGCAACTTCCCGGCCTTGGCGCCGGTGTCGACCTGGTTGGCGAGGGCCTGCTTCGCCTGGGCGGCGGTGAGGCCGAGGTCCCGCTGCATGGCCTGGAGCATGGCCGCGGGGACGTTGGAGGCGGTGGCCGCCGAGAAGGGGCGCGGCTGGTAGGAGCCTGGGGGCTGCTGGTAGGAGCCGGGAGGCTGGGCCATCGCGCTGCCTTGGATGCCGGCGAGGCCCAGCGCGCCGACGGCGACTACGGCGACCCGAAGGCCGCGTCTTCGAGACATGGTCTCTCCTTGTATGGGGGTGCGGCAAAGGTAGATTGACTTTGCGCAGGTGAGAAAGCCTCTCGACAGACGGGTTCTGGCGAGTTGTCGCCGGTGACGATCTTCGCCACCAATGCCACTTGCCCGGTCAGGGCTATCGGCGGAAAATCAAAGAACTCCATTTGAGTGCGCGACGAACACGTTGCGTGCGCGAAGAACACGCGCGGACGTGGAAGATGTGCGGTCGCCGCAGCCGTCAAGGCAAGAATCTGCGGGTTTCGGACACGAGGTGGGCCCGTCTTGGACGGGGTAACATCGCGCGGCCTGAGCACGATTAGGTGTAGAGGCTTGGCTGCCCTACGTCCTTGCTGGATAATCCGTGCATGTCTCCCGCTACCGCCGCGACCGATGAGAATCCATTCGCGGCTCTCGGTATCACCACTGTGCAGCAGTCCCTTTACAGCACGTTGCTGCACAACCCCGGATGCACAATGAGCGAGCTGGCGGAGTTGTCGGACGGGCCCCGTCCACGGCTCGCGGCGCTCCTCAAGGAACTTGAGGCGCTCGGTATGGTCGGCGTCGACGCCTCCACCGACCCGAAGTTCTTCCCCTACCCGCCGGACGCCGTCGTCGAGGCGCTGATACGCCAGCGGGAGACGGAGTTCATCCGCGCGCGCATCGAGGCCAAGCGGCTCAGCGGCGACCTGCTGGCCGCCGAGCAGCGCACGAACCCGCAGAAACTCGTGGAGATCATCGACGGTATGGACGCCGTCGTGCAACGCCTTGAGCAGGTGCAGCGCAGCGCGGTCAAATATGTCAAGGCAATTGACAAGCCGCCCTACGCGGTGGATCCGAAGAGCCCGAACGAGGTCGAGCGCGAGCAGATCGGGCACGGCGTGGAGTACCGCGTCATCTTCACCCCCGACGCGCTCGCCATCCCCGAGAAACTCGAAATAGCGCGGCAGGACGCCGTCATCGGGGAACGCGCCCGCGTGCTGGAGAGCGCGCCGACCAAACTCATCATCGTGGACGACGAAATGGCGCTGATGCCGCTGCGCGGCGACGACCCCGGCATCAGCGCGGTGATCCGTCCCTCGACCCTTCTCGACATTCTCATCAGCGTGTTCAACACCTGCTGGGAACAGGCCACCCCGCTGCACGGCGACAACGAGACGGGCGAGGTGTGGCCGCGGCTGTCGGAGGCCGACCGGCACCTGCTCACCCTGCTCGCGGCCGGGCTCAAGGACGAGGCCGTCGCCCGCCACACCGGGATGGGCGCGCGCACGGTGAGCCGCCACGTGGCCCGCCTGCTGCGCACGCTCAACGCCCGCACCCGCTTCCAGGCGGGCGTCCACGCCGCCCGCCGCGACCTTGTCTGAACCCCCGCCTCAATCGGACTTCGCCGAAAGCGCGCTCTCCTTCCGCGGCGCGGGCACGGCCGAACCCGCGGCGCGCGCGGAACTCGCGGTTCGCGCGGAACTCGCGGTTCGCGCGGGACGGCTTCCGAAACCGGACAGGATCGACTCCAGCAGCGGCAGCGCGTGCCCCGCCCTTTTCGCGCGGATCACCAGATCCCACGCCGGCTCGAACTTCTTCCAGCCGCCGGCATAAGCGGCGTGCCTGGCCTTCCCGCGCAGGGTCGGCTTCGTGGCCGCGCCGCGCAGGATCGAACCCCAGCGGTAGAAATCCTTGTAGGCGCGCCAGTAACCGTCCTCCAGTTGCCGGGCGGTCATTTTCGCGGGCTTGAACACGACCGTCCGGGTGTCGTATCTGTCCCAGTCGGAATGCAGGAGCCGGTCGGCCTTCGCCATCCGGTCGTACAGGCGCGTGCCCGGATACGGCGTCAGGATGTGGAACGTGGCGGTCTCGATCCCCTGGCGGATCGCCCACTCGACCGTCCGGGAGAAGACGTCGGGGTCGTCCTCGTCCATTCCGAACACGAAACTGCCGTTGACCATCACACCGTTGTCGCGTAGCCGCCGCACCACCGCGCCGTAGTCGCGGTCGATGTTCTGCCATTTGCGCTGCTCGGTGAGGTTCCCGGCGTTGACGGTCTCGAACCCGACGAACAGGCTGCGCAGCCCGGATTCCACGGCCTTTTCCAGCAGCCCCGGACGCAGCACCGCCTGCACCGTCCCCGCCGCCTGCCAGAGCCGTCCCATGCCGCGCATCCCGTCGAACAACGCGGACGCGAACCGCGCGTTGCCGAACAGATGGTCGTCCAGAAAATACAGATGCCGCCCCGGCAGCCGGTCGATCTCCTCAAGCGCGGCATCGACGGTCTGGGTGTAGAACGACTTCCCGCCCTCGAAGAACGCCTCCTTGTAACAGAAGTCGCACACATGCGGGCAGCCCCGCGAAACGACAATGGAGTTCGGCACCAGATACCGCTCGCGGGCGATGAGGTCGCGGCGGATCGGCGGCAGCGCGGCGAGCGTCCGCTCGGACGACTCGTACCGCGCCCCCGCCCGCCCCGCGCGGAAGTCGGCGAGGAACCGGGGCCAGGTGTCCTCGCCCGGCCCCAGGAAGATCGTGTCCGCGTGCCGCGCCGCCTCGTCCGGAAGCGAGGTGACGTGCAGCCCGCCCAGGCAGACGTGGGCGCCCCGCGCGCGGTAGAGGTCGGCCAGCTCGTACGCCCGCCGCGCCGAGGTGATGTAGACCTGGATGACCACGAGGTCGGGCTCGTCGGACGTGTCGACCTTCTGCACATGCTCGTCGGTCAACGTCGCCTCGTCGCCCGGGTCCAGGTACCCGGCGAGCGTCGCCAGGCCCAGCGGCGGGAACAGCGAGTACTTGATCGGACGGAAGAACGGCGAGGTCGCCTCGGTCAGGGCAGGAAGGATCATCTTCACGCGCATGCCCCATTGGACGCCGCCGGGCCCACCCCATTGGCGTGCGTCCTGTGCGGATCCCGTGAAGATGTTGTGCAGACCTACCGAGAGGCGTCGGTGAGCGCCAGCCGACGCTGGACGCGGCGCAAAGCGGGCGGCGCCCACCAGTTGGCCCGCCCGGCGACCCGCATCGCGGCCGGGACGAGCAGCGCCCTGATCAACGTGGCGTCGACCACGACCGCCAGCGCCATCCCGATCCCCAGCATCTTGAGGTACACCACGCCCGACAGCGCGTACGAGGCGAACGAGACCGCCAGGATGGCCGCCGCCGTGGTGATCAGCGGGCCGCTGCGCTGGAGCCCGGCGGCGACCGCGAGCGCGTTGTCGCCGGTCCGGTCGTGCTCCTCCTTGATCCGCGACACCATGAAGATCTCGTAGTCCATGGACAGGCCGAACGCGACGCAGAACATCAGGATCGGGATGCTGGGCTCCAGGCTCCCCGTGGCGGTGAACCCGAGCGTCCCGGACAGGTTGCCGTCCTGGAAGATCCAGACCAGCGCCCCGAACATCACCGACAGGCTGAGCGCGTTCAGCACCGCCGCCTTCAGCGGGACGAGGACGCTCCCGGTCATGAGGAACAGCAGCGCGCAGCTGACCACGAGGATCAGCGCCACCACCACGGGCAGCCGGTCGATCAGCGCGGTGCGGAAGTCCGCCAGGTCGGCCGGATAGCCGCCGACCAGCGTCCCGCCGGGAGCGGGCACGGCCCGGACGGCGTCGACCAGGCCGAACGGATCGTCCTCCAACGCGTCCTGCTCCGGCACGACCGACAGCCAGGGCCCCGCCGAGAACCGCGCCGCATCGGGCCCCGCCGTCCGGCGACCGTCGACATAGGAGCCGGACGGCGAGTCAACCTGCGCCACCCCCGGCACCCCCGCCAGCGCGACGGCATACCGTTCGACCTCGCCCTCCCCGGCCCCGGCCGGGACGACGACCCTGAGCGCGTCGGTCTCCTCGGCGGCGAACCCGTCCCGGATCTCCTGCTGCACCTGCCGCCCGGACGCCGACGCGGGCAGCACCCGATCGTCCGGAAGCCCGACGTTCAACCCCAAAAGCGGAGACCCCAACGCCACCAGCAACACGGCCACCCCGCCCCCGATCAACAAGGGCCGCCGCATCACCCGCATCGCGACGCCATGCCAAAGCCCCCTGTCCGGGACGTTCTCGCGCCGCACCGCCAGCCGCGCCCGCGCGAGCCGCGGCCCCAGCCCCGCGAGAGCCGCGGGCAGCAGCACCACCGCCCCGACGACACCGAACAACACCACGAAAAAGCCCGCGTACGCGAACGAGCGCAGGAACGGAAACGGGAACGCCAGCAGGCCGAGCAGGGAGACGGCGACCGTGAGCCCGCTGAAGAGGACGGTCCGTCCGGCATGCTCGACGGCCCTGACCGCCGCGACATGCGGATGCCCACCCCCACCCAGTTCCTCCCGGAACCGGGAGACGACGAAAAGGCTGTAGTCGATGCCCAGCCCAAGCCCCATCACCAGCGTCAGGTTGGCGGCGAAGGTGGACACGTCGGTGAACGCGGCGACGCCGCGCAGCGCCGCCAGTGTGCCGAGCATCGCGAAGATCCCGACACCGAGCGGCAGCAGCGCCGCCAGGACCCCGCGGAACGCGAACACCAGCAGCACGAACACGACCGGGAGCAGCAGAAGTTCGGCGCGGGCGAAGTCCTGCCGCGCCTGCTCGCCCGCCTGCCGGAAGACCTCTTCCTGGCCGCCGACCCGCACCCGCAGCCCGGCGCCGTCGCGGGTGAAGCGCGGGGACAGGTCGGCGAGCCGGGCGCGTGACTCGGTCGCGTCCCCGCCGACATGCGCCACGATCAGCGCGGACCGCGCGTCCTCGCTGCGCCGCGTCGGCGCCGACCCGCGCGACCAGTAGGACGCGACCTGCCCGACCCCGCGCTCG
>JBOHBY010000067.1:0-3600 GCA_050698635.1 Spirillospora sp. | reverse complement strand
GAAGAAGACCCGCGACAGGTCGGAGATCGTCGGTTACGGCTACCCCGACTACGCGTCCTGAGACGCCTCTCGCGCGACCGAGCGCGAGGGAGGGCGTCATCCGAAGGCGTCCGGCTCCGGCCGGGCGCCTTCGGGCGTTGCGGGGTGATGTAACCCTTGTTTCCACGAAGGCGGGTAATGCCGAGCATTGACAGCCTTTGACAGCCCTTGGACCTCATCGCGCCGTTCCAGGAAAGGAATGCGTGCATGCGCCCGGACGTCAGCGTCGTCGTGATCGCCTACAACGACGCGTGGCGGCTGCCGCGGGCGGTCGCGTCCACGCTGGAGCAGTCGCTCGGCGGTGTCGAGACCGTGATCGTCGACGACGCGAGCATCGACGGGACGGGCGAGGCCGCCGACCGGCTGGCCGCCGCGCATCCTGGACGGGTCAGGGCCGTTCACCTGCCGTCGAACTCCGGCGGGTGCGGGCGGCCCCGCAACACCGGGATCGAGGCGTCCACCGGCCGGTACGTGATGTTCCTCGACAGCGACGACCTGCTGGACCGGCACGCCTGCCTCAACCTGTTCGCCGCGGCCGAGGACACCGGCGCCGACCTGGCGTCGGGACTGTGCGACCGGATCTTCCTGGACGTCCCGGCGGGTGCTAAGGGCCGCGTCCGCCCCTGGTGCCCGTGGCTCTACCGGCGGAGGGCCGTGTACGGGCCGCTGGCGGAGCACCCCCAGCTCCTCTACGACACGCTGTCGACCAACAAGGCCTACCGGCGCGACTTCCTGGACGAGCACGGCCTGCGGTTCGTCGAGCGGCTCCACTACGAGGACCTGCTGTTCACCGCGGAGGCGTACCTGGCGGCCGGACGGACGGCGCTGATCCCGCACCGCGTCTACCACTGGCTGGTGCGGGAGCGGACGCCCGCGCCGTCGATCTCCAACCGGCGCGCCGACCCGGCCAACTTCGCCGACCGGCTGGAGATCCACCGCCGCATCGACGCGCTGTTCGCGCTGCGCGGCGCCTACGGCCTGCGCCGCGCCAAGGACGTCAAGTTCGTCAACCATGATCTCGTCCTTTACCTGCGTGAGCTGCGCGGACGTGATCCCGCCCACCGGTCGCGGTTCCTGGACCTGGCGGCGGGTTACCTGGCCGAGCTCGACCCCCGGGTGTTCGAGGAGGCCGACCCGCTGCCCGCGATCGCGGCCTACCTGATCCGCGAGGGCGATCACGCGGGCGCGCTCGCCGCCGCCGAGCAGTGCGTGTCCGGCAGGCGGTCCGAACCGCGGCCCGAGCTGCGGGCGCGGCTCGTGGAGCGGGACGGGCGGGTCTATTGGGGCGCCGGCCGTCCGCGCGGGAGGCTTGGGCGCCGCGTCCTGGACGTCACCGGCTTCGGGTTCCACCTGCGTCCGCTGAAGGAACTGCGTCCCGCGAACACGGTGACGCGGCTGGAGGTGCGGGGCGGGCGCGTCCGCATGGCCGGGTATGTGCTGAACCCGGTGGGACGGGTCGGGCCGGACGCGGAGCTGTTCGGGACGCTGGAGTTCGGTGACCGGCGGGGTCGCGCGAGGAAGGGACGGGTTCGGGCGGTCGTCCGGCATGAGGGCGACCGGATCGGCTGGCGGGCCGACTTCGACGCGCGGACGAGCATCCGCCCGGTGGGGTTCGTCGACCCGATCTGGGACGTGCGCCTCCGCCTCCGGATCGACGGCGAGACCGTGGTCACCCGGCTCGGCGAGGGCCCCGGGTCACCGCCGCTGGACGGTGTCGTGCTGCCCGTCCGTCCCCGGTTGACGAGGCTGACGGGCGACCGGCTCCGCTCGTACGTGACGGGCGGCGGGCATCTGGCGTTCGTCCTGGAGGCGGGCTCGCCGTGGGCGCGGCTCGCGGAGGGCGTCGCGCGCCGGGTCGCCCGATCCCGGGTAGGAGGCCTGGCGCGGCGGTTGGCCGGACGGCGGATGGCATTGACCGTCCTCCAGCCCCCACCCACCGCCATTCAATGGACGAGCTCCGCTCGACGGACCGTCCCGCAGGTGAAGAAGGCCGTGCGGCGTGCGCTGACGTCCCGGAAGACCAAGATCGCCGTGTTCAACCGGGTGCTGAGCCGGCTGCCCGTCCGGCCTGGCCTGGTGGTCTTCGAGAGCCATCTCGGCAGGCAGTACTCCGACAACCCGAAGTACATCTACCGGGAGCTGCGCCGGTCGGGGCGGCCGGTGGAGGCGGTGTGGTCGTACGCGTCGTCCCCGAAAGCATTCCCGCAGGACGCGAAGCTGGTGCGGCGCGGGTCGTGGGCCTACTTCCTGGCGCTCGCGCGGGCCCGGTTCTGGGTCGACGATCAGGGATTTCCCGACGGCCTCCGCAAACGCCCCGAGACCACCTACATCCAGACCTGGCACGGGTCGGCGTTCAAGCTGATGGGCCAGGACCAGCCGCGCGTCAAGCGGGGCCCGGCCGCCGAACGGGCCCGGCTGCGCAGGATGGTCGAGCGGTTCGACTGTTTCCTCGTCCGGTCGGAGCACGACGTGCGGACGCTCTGCGCGGGCCTCGGCGTGCGGTCGGAGCTGCTCCCGACCGGGTATCCGCGCAATGACCCCCTGGTCAACGGTGTTGATGGTGATCCGGAGCTCGCGGGCGAGGTCGTCCGGCTCCGCCGCCGGCTCGGCCTGGACGAGGGCGACGACCGGCGCGCCGTGCTGTACGCGCCGACATTCGCCACCGGGAGGAAGGGGCGCCCGGCCCGGCCGCTGGAGCCGCCCATCCGCCCCGAGGTGTTCGCGCGGGAGCTGGGGGAGGAGTTCGTGCTGCTCGTCCGGCCGCACTACCTGTGCCGCGCCGCCCTCCCGCCGGGCGCCCGCGCCGTCATGCGGGACGTCGGCGGCGTGCCCGACGCCGTCCCGCTGCTGCTGCTCGCGGACGCGCTGATCACCGACCACTCCTCGATCATGTTCGACTTCGCGCTGCTCGACCGGCCGATCGTCCTGCACCTGCCGGACGGCCGGGACCGCGCGTCCGGCTACTTCGACCTCGAACGGCACGCCCCGGGCCCGATCACCCGCACCGAGGACGAGCTGGTCGCCGCACTCGCCGGCCTGGACGGGACGGAAGCCGTCCACGCCCCTCGGCGCCGCGCGTTCGCCGGACGCTTCGGCGAGCACGACCGCGGCACCGCCGCCCGCACCGTCGTGGACCGCTATTTCCCGCCAGCCGGGCCGACGCCGACGAGCCGCAGGGGGGACCGCGATGGCCGCGCCGCGTGACGTCTTCATCGTGTGCAACAACGTCGACGACCTGGGCGGGCTGCAACGCTGGGCGCATCACCTGGCGCGGCTGCTCGCCGGGCGCGGCGACCGCGTCACGCTCGTGGGGATCACGCGCGGGGAGCGGCCGTTCCACCATGGCCGGGACGGCTCCTACGCCGTGGACGTGCTGCACAGGGAATGGCGTCCGCCCGCGATGGCCCGGCGTCCTGACTCACTCCGGCAGCGCTTGGACCCGGTGGCCCGCGCCCGCGACCTGTGGCGGACGGCCGCCCAGCGGCGCGGCGCCGCCCGCCTGTCGGAGCTGTTCGCGGCGGCCCGTCCGGGCGCGGTCGTGATCGTCGCGCAGGTGTGGGC
>JBOHBY010000066.1:0-3705 GCA_050698635.1 Spirillospora sp. | reverse complement strand
CTCGCCCTCGCGGCGCCACTGGTACTCGCCGCCGACGTCGAGCGTCCGGTGCGCGAGGTCGTTGCCGCCCGGCGGGTAGGCGCGGGCGTGCCGCTGCGCCGCCTCGCGGGCCAGCACGTCGAAGCCGACGCCGCCGAGCCGGGACGTGGTGCCGGTGAAGCAGCGCGCGACGACGTCCGCGCCGAGGCCGATCGCCTCGAAGATCTGCGCGCCGGTGTAGGACGCGACCGTCGACACGCCCATCTTCGACATGACCTTCAGGACGCCCTTGCCGTACGCCTTCACCAGGTTCCGGACGGCTTTGCTTTCGTCCAGCCCGCCGGTGTCCAGGTCCTCGATGACGCCGCAGCGGACGAGGTCCTCGACCGTCTCGATCGCCAGGTACGGGTTGATCGCGGACGCGCCGTACCCGATGAGCAGCGCCATGTGGTGGCACTCGCGGGCCTCGCCCGTCTCGATGACGAGGCCGACCCGGGTGCGGGTCTTCTCCCTGATCAGATGGTGGTGGACGGCGCCGGTCAGCAGCAGCGACGGGATCGCGGCGCGGCCCGGGGCGGCGCCGCGGTCCGACAGCACGATGATGCGGGCGCCGGCGTCGATGGCCCGGCTGACCTCGGTGTTGATCTCTTCGAGGCGCGTTTCGAGGGCCGCTCCCCCGCCCGCGACGTCGTACAGGCCGTGCACGACGTGGGCCCGCAGGTGCGGCAGCGACCCCTCGTCGTCGATGTGGATGATCTTGGAGAGCTCGTCGTTGTCGAGGATCGGCGTCGGCAGGACGAGCCGCCTGCACGAGTCAGGGCCGGGCTCCAGGAGGTTGCCCTCCGGGCCGAGCGTCGACTGGAGCGAGGTGACGAGCTCCTCGCGGATCGCGTCCAACGGCGGGTTCGTGACCTGCGCGAACAGCTGCTTGAAGTAGTCGAACAGCAGCCGCGGCCGCTCCGACAGGACGGCGATCGGCGTGTCGGTGCCCATGGAGCCGATCGGCTCCGCGCCCGTCCGCGCCATCGGCGTCAGGATGATCCGCTGCTCTTCGAGCGTGTACCCGAACGTCTGCTGCCGCCTGACCAGCGTGTCGTGCGTCGGGATCTCCCGCTCGCGCCGCGGCAGCTCCTCGAACCGGACGAGCCCCTCGTGCAGCCACTCCCCGTACGGGTGCTCGGCGGCCAGCTCGGCCTTGACCTCGTCGTCCTCGACGATCCGCCCGGCGGCGGTGTCGACCAGGAAGATCTTGCCGGGCTGGAGCCGCCCCTTCCGGACGACGTCGGCCGCCGGGATGTCGAGCACGCCCGCCTCGCTGGCCAGCACGACCAGGCCGTCGCGCGTCACCCAGTACCGGCCGGGCCGCAGGCCGTTGCGGTCCAGGACGGCGCCGACGACGGTGCCGTCGGTGAAGCTGACGCCGGCCGGGCCGTCCCACGCCTCCATCAGCGTCGAGTGGAACTCGTAGAACGCGCGGCGCTCGGCGTCCATCTCGGCGTGGTTCTCCCACGCCTCCGGGATCATCATCAGCACGGCGTGCGGCAGCGACCGGCCGCCGAGGTGCAGCAGCTCCAGGCACTCGTCGAACGACGCGGTGTCGCTCGCCTCGATGTCGATCACCGGATAGATCCGGGACAGGTCGCCGGGCAGCAGCTCGGACTTCAGCAGCGCCTCGCGGGCCCGCATCCAGTTCCGGTTGCCCTTCACCGTGTTGATCTCGCCGTTGTGCGCGATGAACCGGTACGGGTGCGCCAGCTCCCACGCGGGGAACGTGTTCGTCGAGAACCGGGAGTGGACGAGGGCGATCGCGCTGGTGAAGCGGCGGTCCGACAGGTCGGGGAAGAACGGCTCCAGCTGCGGCGTCGTCAGCATCCCCTTGTAGACGATCGTCCGGCTGGACAGGCTCGGGAAGTAGACGCTGACGTCCTGCTCGGCGCGCTCGCGCATGCAGAACACGACACGGTCGAGCTCCAGACCGGTCTTGCCGTCGTGCGGGCCGCCCGCGACCGGGGCGACGAACAGCTGCGCGAAGTGGGGCATGACGCGGCGGGACGCCGGGCCGGTGAAGTCGGGGTCGTGGGGGAGCTCGCGCCACCCGAGGACGGTCAGGCCCTCCTCGGCGCAGAGCGTGGCGATGTGGGTCGTCACGGCGGCGCGCTCGTCGCCGTCCTGCGGGAGGAACGCGATACCGGCCGCGTAGGCGCCGGACGCGGGGAGCGGGAAGTCGCAGACCTCGCGGAAGAACGGGTCCGGGAGCTGGACGAGGATCCCGACGCCGTCGCCGTCGTCGGGCTCCGCGCCGACCGCGCCGCGGTGGTCGAGGTTCTTCAGGACGGTCAGCGCCTTGCGCACGATGTCATGGCTCGTGCGTCCGTGCAGGTCGGCGACCATGCCGACGCCGCATGCGTCGTGCTCGCCGGCCGGGTCGTACAGGCCCTGGGCGCGGGGGCGCGCATCCAGGGGGCGGCCCGCCTGGACCGGTCTCGCGCCGGGCGCACCGCCGGCGGGTGGTGTGAGGGCAGCAGCAGCCATGAAACCCTCCGTCGTCGTCTTGTCACTGCTTCTGTGTCAGTGCAGGCTCGGGACGACGTTGGCCCTGCCGCGGTGAGATGACATTACATCACTGCCGGGATCATGCCCGAAGGCACCAGATCACGAAACTTCCGCACGCGGATCGGCCGTGTGCCATCTCAGAGTGGTTTAGACCAGTTTACCGTTTCAGCCCCGCTGGAAAGGGCGCTGACCTCGGTGAGCATCGTCACCGGCGGCCAAGGTTTACCTTCCCCCGCCGGTGCCTTGCCCGGAACGTGGCCAGCCGGACGTGGCCATTCCGGGGGCGGTCAGCCGGGTGTGCGGGCGGCGCGGCCGAGCGCCGCCGGGGACTTGCCGCCCTCGATCAGCAGGGACAGCAGCGTCTCGTCCTTCTCGTCGCCCTTGCCGTCCAGGCGCTCCGCCCAGGTGACGACGGCGAAGTGGCCCATGGCCAGGCCGCGCGCCATCCCGAAGCCGCGTCCGAACCCGTCCAGCGGGGCGGGCGCCTCCAGCGGCCGGACGAACCCCGCGCCGAGCGTCTTCTCCAGCGTCGCGACGAACCGGTCGGCGTCCGCCGACCCGGCCAGGTTGAACACCGCCACGGCCAGGGCGTAGCCGTCCTTGGTTTCGGAGTAGATCCCACGGGCAGCCTGCGTGCAGCCGCCCTTGCCGAGGACGTCACCGACGGTCGCGCCCCACACCGCGGCGGCACAGTCGCCGTCCAGCCGCTTGGCGCGCAGCTTCACCTCGACATCGCCGTCGGGGACCTGGAGCTCGGCGACCGACGGCGGGAACGCCTCCTCGATCGTCAGCGGCTTGGCGTCCGTGCCACGGGAGGTGATGCCCGCGTACGCGGCGGCCGACGGCGAGCTCGAATAGAAGTCGGGCGACAGGCCGTTGCGGGCGGGCTTGCCGATCTGCGCGTTGCTCAGGTCGTGGCCTCCGGCGCCGTTCCCGTCGCCGCGCAGCACCATCACCCCACCGGCGCCGAGCAGCACGAACAGGGCGAGGACGGCCGCCGCGCCGAAGTACAGCTTCGCCCCGTACCCGTAGTGGCGTTTCGCCTCGCCGAAGCGCGGCGGAGGTACGGACCTGGACACGTCCCGGTAGCCGAACTCGTCGTCCTCGAAACGCGTGCGCGGCGGAGGCGCGGCAGGTGCGGGACGGGACGGGCGCGGCTGACGTCGCGGGCCC
>JBOHBY010000065.1:0-7577 GCA_050698635.1 Spirillospora sp. | reverse complement strand
CGTCTCGGTCGAGAGCCCGCGCGGCCCGCGCCGTCCCGGCCGGGGGCTGAGCCCGCGGGCGGCGATGAGCGCGCGGCGGCAGAAGCGGTTCCTGACGCTGACCGGGACGATGTCGGTCGTCGTCCTGCTGACCTCCGGCGGCGCGTGGGCGTTCCAGAACTATGTCACCGGCATGATCGACAAGATCTCGGTCGACGGGCTCGGCAAGGGCAAGGACGCGCCGAAGGGCGCGATGACGATCCTGGTCGCCGGGGTCGACCGCCGCGACGGCCTCACGAAGGAGCAGCAGAAGGCGGCCAAGCTCGGGCACCAGCCGGGCGAGCGGTCCGACACGATGATGCTGGTGCACGTGTCCCGCGACCACGACAGCATGTCGATCGTGAACCTGCCCCGCGACTCCTACGTGACGATCCCGGCGCACAAGTCGAACGGGTCGGAGGGGGCGAAGGGGGCGCGGATACCGTCCCGTCCGGGCAAGCTGACCTGGGCGTACCAGTTCGGCGGGCCCGACCTCACGGTCAGCACCGTCAAGCGCGCGACGGGCGTGTCCATCGACCACTACGTCGAGGTGAACTTCTTCGGGTTCGTGCACATGGTGGACGCGCTCGGCGGCGTGGACGTGTGCACCGAGAAGGCGATCAACGACCCGAAGAGCGGACTGAAGCTCCCCCCGGGCAAGTCGCACGTGGACGGCCTCCAAGCCCTCTCGTTCGCCCGCGCCCGCTACACCCTGGCCGACGGCAGCGACCTCGGCCGCATCGACCGCCAGCAGCAGTTCATGGCGGCGATGATGAAGCAGGCGCTGTCGACCAAGACGCTCAGCGACCCCGTGAAGTCGACGAAGTTCCTGAAGGCGTCGCTGAAGTCGCTGCGCGTCGACTCCGAGCTGGCCGACAACCTGCCGGAGCTCGCCGACCAGATGAAGAACCTGTCGACCGACAAGCTGACGTTCGCGAAGGTCCCGCTGGCCAACCCCGGGTACAACGCCGTCCTGTGGAACTCGCCGCAGCCGCAGTCGACCGTCCAGTGGGACGAGGGCAAGGCGCGCGACCTGTTCACCAAGATCCGGCGTGACCATCCCCTGGACGAGCAGACCAAGAAGCCGACCGCGCCGCCGACGCGGAAGCCCGAAGACCGGCTCACCGTGGCGCCGGACGACATCTCCGTCCGCGTCCTGAACGCGATCGGCACGCCGGGCCTCGCGACGAAGGCGGGCGGACAGCTCCGCGACCTCGGCTTCCGCAGCACGGTCGTGCCCGGCGTGGCCCGCCGCGGGTTGCAGACGACGCAGATCCAGTACGGCCAGGACGGCGCCGAGTCCGCCAAGACCCTCGCGGCCGCGATCCCGAACGCCAAGCTGAAGCGGATCGACGGGCTCGGGTCGCGGGTGCAGGTCATGGTCGGCGCGAACTGGGACGGCGTGAAGAAGGTGGAGGTCGAGGGCGCGTCGCCGAGCCCGTCCCCGTCCAAGGGCATCGACACCGACACCGCCACCCAGAAGCTCTGCGGCTGACCCTGTCTAGAATGCTGTTCTAGACGTTGAGGGAGGCCCATGAGCGACGACGTGCCCGCGGAGACGTTCTACGAGCCGCTCGGCGACGGACGGTTCGCCAGCACCCTGGCGACGGCGGGTCCGTGGTCGCCGGGCCTCCAGCACGGCGGACCGGTGGCGGCCCTGCTGGGCCGCGCCTTCGAACGGCACGACCCCGTCCCCGGGACGCGGGTCGCGCGGGTGACGGTAGAGATCCTGAACCCCGTCCCGGTCGCTGAGCTGGACGTCGCCGTCCGTGTCGTCCGTCCTGGCAGGCGCATCGCGCACCTCGAAGGCGAGATCACGCATGAGGGGCGCACGGTCGTCCGCGCGAGCGCCTGGCGGATCATGGAGGCGCCGTCCTCGCTGGAGCCCGTCGTCCACGCGCCCGCCCCGCCGCCCCTGCCCGGCGGCACCCCACCCTTCGGCCGGTGGGAGGACATGCACGTGCACGGCTACCTGGCGGCGATGGAATGGCGTCTCGTCCGCGGCTCCTTCGGCGAGCCGGGGCCCGGCACGGTGTGGGCGCGGTCCCGGATCCCGCTGGTCGCGGGTGAGCGCGACACGCCGCTGGTGCGCACGCTGACGGTGGCCGACAGCGCGTCCGGCGTCGCGAGCCAGCTCGACTTCGGCAAGTGGCTGATCATCAACACGGACATGACGGTCGCACTGCACCGCGACCCCGCCGGCGAGTGGCTGTGCATGGACGCGGCCCTCGACGCGAGCCCCGGCGGCAGCGCCCTGTGCACCGCGTCGGTCGCCGACCCGGCGGGCGATTTCGGCCGTGTCCTGCAGACTCTCCTGGTAGACGAGCGTCGCTCCGAGTAAAACAGCGAGGCGACACGCCGCATCGCTCCGTGCTCATGATCGAACACTGTGGGTAACAATCAGTGTTGACAGAGAGTAGTCACTCGTCAGGAGCCTACAGAATGTCGACAAGGAAACTCGGCCTGCTCGCGACGACCGCGACGCTGGCGCTCACCGCCTCCATAGGCACCGCAAGCGCCGCCCTCGCCGCACCGCCGCCGTCTCCACCGGACGCCAGCAGCACGTCCAACGCCGACCCCGCACCAGATGCGGAAACACCGGACGCCCAGACACCACCGGAGGGCCAGACACCACCAGAGGCACAAGACCAGCCCGGAGCGCAGGAACAGCCCGGCGCACAGAACCAGCCCGGCGCAGAGAACCAGCCCGGCGCAGAGAACCAGCCCGAGGCACAGAACCAGCCGGGCGCGCAGGAACAGCCCGGTGCGCAGGAACAGCCCGGAGCACAGAACCAGCCCGGAGCAGAAGAGCAGCCCGGGGCGGAGAACCAGCCCGGAGCGCAGGAGCAGCAGCCTGGGGCGCAGACGGAGCCGGAGGCGGAGGAGGTCGCCGCGCCGGACAAGCCCGCCGCGAAGCCCGCCAAGCCAGGCGCCAAGCCGCACAAGCCCGGGGCCAAGCCCGGCAAGTCCGTCGCCAAGGACGGCACGGATCTCACGGCCTGTATGGACGCGCAGTGCGAGGTCCAGGTCCAGGACGGCCAGGAGATCCCGCTCGACAAGAAGTTCGGCATGGGTCCGGTCGGCGTCAAGGTCAGAGGCAGCCAGGTGTCCTTCACCATCAAGAGGGGCAACTCGCAGATGAAGACGACCACCGACGCGACCCAGCCGTACTCGACGACGTCGTACAACGGTCTCACGCTGAGCCCGCGTATGGCGGAGGACGGCAGCATCATCCTGACCGTCACCCACGACTGACCGAAGGACCGACCCGGCGGGGTGGTGGCCACCGGCCACCACCCCGTCACGTTGTCGCCGTACGCTGGTCGGCGACAGCGGAGCGAGAGGAGCGGGCCTTGTCCTACCGGCTGACGGTCATCGGGACCGGGTATCTGGGCGCCACCCACGCGGCCTGCATGGCCGACCTGGGCTTCGAGGTGCTGGGGCTCGACGTGGACGCGGAGCGCATCGCGCGGCTCGCGGCCGGTGACCTGCCGTTCTACGAGCCCGGCCTGGAGCCGGTGCTGCGCCGGGGGCTGGAGAGCGGGCGGCTCCGGTTCACCTCGTCGTACACGGAGGCGGCGGAGTTCGGCGACGTGCACTTCGTGTGCGTCGGGACCCCGCAGAAGTCCGGGGAGTACGCGGCCGACCTGTCCTACGTGGACGCCGCGATCGGTTCGCTCGCGCCGCTGCTGCGTCGCCCGTGCCTGATCGTCGGGAAGTCGACGGTGCCGGTCGGGACGGCGGCGCGCCTCGCCGAGACGCTCGCGAAGACGGCCCCGGCCGGGGGCGACGCCGTCCTCGCGTGGAATCCCGAGTTCTTGCGTGAGGGGTTCGCCGTCCAGGACACCCTGCAGCCGGACCGGATCGTCGCGGGGCTGCCCACCGACCAGGGCGCCGCCGAGCACGCCGAGAAGGCGCTGCGCGAGGTCTACCGGACGATGATCGCGGCCGGCACCCCGTTCATCACCAGCGACTATCCGACCGCGGAGCTGGTCAAGGTGTCGGCGAACGCGTTCCTCGCCACCAAGATCTCCTTCATCAACGCGATGGCGGAGGTGTGCGAGGCGGCGCACGCCGACGTGACGAAGCTGTCGGAGGCGCTCTCCTACGACGACCGGATCGGCGGCAAGTTCCTCGGCCCTGGCCTCGGGTTCGGCGGCGGCTGCCTGCCGAAGGACATCCGCGCGTTCATGGCGCGGGCCGGTGAGCTCGGCGCCGACCAGGCGCTGACGTTCCTGCGCGAGGTCGACGAGATCAACATCCGGCGGCGGATCCGGATGGTGGACCTCGCCCGCGAGCTGCTCGGCGGTTCGTTCGCCGGACGGACGGTCGGGGTGCTCGGCGCCGCGTTCAAGCCGAACTCCGACGACGTCCGCGACTCCCCCGCCCTGGACGTGGCCGCGTCGATACGGTCCCAGGGCGGGAAGGTCACGGTGTACGACCCGCAGGCGATGCGGAACGCGCGCCGCGCCCAGCCGACCCTGGAGTACGGCGACTCGGCCATGTCCGCGGCGCGCGACGCGCACGTGGTGCTGCTGCTGACCGAGTGGGCGGAGTTCCGGGAGATGGAGCCGTCCGCGCTCGCCGAGGCCGTCGCGGAACGCAACATCGTCGACGGCCGCAACGCGCTCGACCCGGAGCGGTGGCGCGCCGCCGGGTGGAACTACCGGGCCCTCGGACGTCCCTGAAAAAGGGGAAGCAAGCGGGCGCGGGCGCTGTTGTCGTGGACATGGTTGATGCGTTCGCCGATCTGGACGTGATCCGTCGGCTGCTGAACGAGTCGAAGACATGGGCTTTCGTCGGGCTCGGCGACAACCCCGAACGCGAGGTCTACACGCAGGCCCGCCTGTTGCAGGAGCGCGGCAAGCGGATCATTCCCGTCCATCCGGCGGCGCGGCCGGTGCTGGGCGAGCGCGGGTACGCCTCGCTCGCCGAGGTGCCGGAGGTGTCCGAGGTCGACGTCGTGGGCGTCTACCGGCGGACCGAGCACGCCGGGCAGGCGGTGGACGAGGCGATCGCGGCGGGCGCGAAGGCGGTGTGGCTGCCGCTCGAAGTGATCGACGAGTCGGCCGCCCTGCGCGCGCGGGAGGCCGGGCTCGATGTCGTCATGAACCGCTGCCCGGCCGTCGAATGGGCCCTACGCCGCTGACCGAGCGGGCTACTGAGCGGGCTACTGAGCGGGCGCTGCCGCTGAGCGGCGTTCAGAGCCCTTCTCAGAGCCTTTCGCGGAGTCGCGTGCCCTTGGCCTTGGCCTGGCCGTAGAGGTCCTGCTGAAAGACCTTCATCTTCGCGCGCAGATCTTCGTCGGACGCGGCCAAAATCCGGACGGCCAGCAGCCCCGCGTTCCGCGCGCCCCCGACCGACACCGTCGCGACGGGCACGCCCGCGGGCATCTGGACGATCGACAGCAGCGAGTCCATCCCGTCGAGGTACTTCAGCGGGACGGGCACGCCGATCACCGGCAGCGGCGTCACCGAGGCCAGCATCCCCGGTAGGTGCGCCGCCCCGCCCGCGCCCGCGATGATCACGCGCAGGCCGCGGGCCGCCGCGTCCTCCCCGTAGGTGATCATGTCGTGCGGCATCCGGTGCGCGGACACCACGTCGGCCTCGTAGGGGACGCCGAACTCCGCGAGCGCCTGCGCCGCCTCCTGCATGACCGGCCAGTCGGAGTCGCTGCCCATCACCACGCCGACCAGCGGCTCCGGATCAGTCATCGCCGTTCCTCCCGCTCCTTCATCTGGGTCCCCCACCGCAGGTAGCCGGCGGCGTGCCGGGCGCGCTCGCGGACGTCCGCGAGATCGTCGCCGAGCGCGGTCACATGGCCGATCTTTCGGCCGGGGCGTGACTCCTTGCCGTACAGGTGCACCTTGACGGCCGGGTCGTGCGCCATCACGTGGAAGTAGCGGGAGTAGACGTCCGGGTCGTCGCCGCCGAGCACGTTGGCCATGACCGTGTACGGGGCGGTGGGCGCGGTGGAGCCGAGCGGCAGGTCGAGGACGGCGCGCAGGTGCTGCTCGAACTGCGACGTGCGGGCGCCCTCGATCGTCCAGTGGCCGGAGTTGTGCGGGCGCATCGCCAGCTCGTTCACGACCAGGCCGCCGTCCTCGGTCTCGAACAGCTCGACCGCGAGGAGGCCGACGACGCCGAGTTCCTCGGCGATGGTCAGGGCGAGGCGCTGCGCCTCGGCGGCCACGTCCTTCGGCAGGCCGGGCGCGGGCGAGATCACCTCGGTGCAGATCCCGCCGTCCTGGACGGTCTCGACGATCGGATACGCGGCGCCCTGCCCGTACGGGGAGCGCGCGACGACCGCGGCCAGTTCCCGCGTGAACGGCACGTGCTCCTCGGCCATCAGGTCGAGATCCTGCGACAGCAGCTCCTGGACGAGCTCCGCGGCGGCGCGGTCGTAGGCGTCCAGCATCCAGACGCCCTTGCCGTCGTAGCCGCCCCGGATCGCCTTGATCACGAGCGGGAACCCGTGCTCGCGGGCGAAGACCTCCAGCATTTGCAGCGGCGCGCGCCGGTGCAAGTGCAGGTAGGCGGGGCAGGGGACGCCCATGGCGGTGAGCCGCTCGCGCATGACGAGCTTGTCCTGCGCGTGGACGAGCGCGGCCGATCCCGGACGGCACGGAACGCCCGTCGACTCCAGCTTCTGGATGTGCTCCCCCGGGACGTGCTCGTGATCGAATGTCACGACATCGCAGCCCTTGGCGAACGACAGGAGATCATCGAGAGACCGGTCGTCGCCGATCCGGACGTCGGAGACGACCCGGGCCGCCGAATCGTCCGGCGAGGCGGCGAGCACGCGCAGCGACACACCGAGGCCGATCGCGGCCTGCTGCGTCATCCGGGCCAGCTGGCCCCCGCCCGCCATGCCTACAACGGGCTTCTCAGCTGGATTCGTCACGTCAGAAGGTTATCGGCCGAATGGTGCGAACGAACCGTCCAGCCCCCACGTCGAACCCTGGTGTGGGAATCTCGGTTATGGGCATGGAACGCTCGGACAGCGTGAAACGTTCATGTTCCGACGTCCCAGGGGTCGCATGCGTCTATTCTCGTGATGCCTCCGTAGTAGCCGCCGCGCGCCGGCCGTGGCGCACAGACGAAGTCCGGAAGGACGGTTCCCCTTCGTGAGCCTGGTCGCCAATCTCCATCGGCAGTTCGCGCACCTCGTGCGCGAGCTGGCCAAGTTCGGCAGCGTGGGCGCGATCGCGTTCGTCATCACGGTCGCGATCGGCAACGGCCTGCACACCGGTCTTGGGGTGGGGCCGCTGACGTCCAACGGCGTGGCGACGGTGATCGCCACGACGTTCTCCTACCTGGCCAACCGCTACTGGACGTTCCGGCACCGCGACCGGACCGGCCTCGGCCGCGAGTACGTGCTGTTCTTCGGCCTGAACGGCGTCGGGCTGGTGATCACGGAGCTGTTCATCGGGTTCGCGCACTACGTCCTCAAGCTGGACGGCCCCGTCTCCTACAACGCCGCGCTGGTCGTCGGGACGGGCGTGGCGACGCTGTTCCGGTTCTGGTCGTACAAGAAGTGGGTGTTCCTGCCGCCGGAG
>JBOHBY010000064.1:0-1665 GCA_050698635.1 Spirillospora sp. | reverse complement strand
GAGCCGCCGGTGGCCAGCAGCGCGACGACCCCGTTGACGAAGGCGCGCTCGTCCAGCAGCTCGCCGATCGGCAGGTAGCCGTCACCGGACAGGTCGGTCAGCCGCAGGACGCGGCGCCCGGCCGCCTCGGTCAGCGCGTCACGCAGCTTCGTGCCCGGCGGGACGAAGCTCGCGCCCGGCAGGTGCAGGCCCATGACCTCCATGAGGAGCTGGTTGGAGTTGGCCGTCCCGTAGAAGGTGCAGGTTCCGGGCGAGTGGTAGGACGCGGCCTCGGCCGCCAGGAGCCGGTCGCGCCCGACCTCCCCCGCCGCGAACCGCTTGCGGACCTTCGCCTTCTCCCCGTTCGGCAGCCCGGACGCCATCGGCCCGGCGGGCACCAGGATCGCGGGCAGGTGCCCGAACGACAGCGCCCCGATCACCAGCCCCGGGACGATCTTGTCGCACACGCCGAGCAGCAGCGCGCCGTCGAACATGTCGTGCGACAGCGCCACGGCCGTCGCCATCGCGACCACGTCGCGGCTGAACAGCGACAGCTCCATCCCGGCGCGGCCCTGCGTGATCCCGTCGCACATCGCGGGCACGCCCCCGGCGAACTGGGCCGTGCCGCCCGCCGCGCGGATCGCGGCCTTGAGCACGTCGGGGTAGTCCTTCAGCGGCTGGTGCGCGGACAGCATGTCGTTGTACGCCGACACGATCGCGATGTTCGGCGTGACGTCGCCCCTGAGCCACAGCTTGTCCTGGACGCCGCAGGCCGCGAACCCGTGGGCGAGGTTCGCGCAGCCCATCCCGCCGCGCACCGGCCCCTCCGTCCGGGCGTCCCGGATCCGGGCCAGGTAGGCGCCGCGCGTTCCGGCGCTCCGCTCGACGACGCGCCGGGTCACTTCCGCCAGCACGGTATGCACAGCCATGAGGACGCTCCAGACCAGGGGATCTCCAGATCGTCACGCTATCGAGACATACGTAAGAGGTACAACCCGACTTATGAACTTCTTCTTACAAAAGAGGGGAGCTTGCGCTAACTGGACGTACCGAACGGGCGCGTGCTTGACTGACCGGATGCCGCGCGCCGCCGTGATCCGTCCGTCCACCTGCGGGGACGTGCTCCGCCTGATCCGGGAGGACGGCGTCGCCACCCGCGCCGAGCTGGGCCGCATCACCGGGCTGTCCCGTCCGGCGGTCGCGGCCCGCGTCGCCACGCTGATCTCCCGCGGCCTCGTCATCGAGCACGCCGACGGCCCGTCCACCGGCGGACGCCCACCCGCCCGCCTCGAATTCAACGCGACCGGCGGCACCGTCCTGGTGGCGAACCTCGGCCAGTCCCGCGGCCAGCTCGCCGTCTGCGACCTCGCCGGGACGATCATCGCCCGCGCCGACGGCCCCCCGGCCAGGGTCTCCCCCAGCGAAACGCTCCCCCGACTCCTCGACGGCTGGACGTCACTGCTCGACGCCTCCGGCCTGGACGCGTCCACCGTCCGCGGCGTCGGCCTCGGCGTGCCGGACGCCGTGGAGCACGCCGCCGGACGCTGGAACGGCGTCGAGATCGGCCCCCCGATCTCCGGCCGCTTCGGCGTCCCCGCCTACCTGGACAACGAGGTCAACGCCGCCGCGCTCGGCGAGCACCAGGCCCACCCCGGGGTCGACGACCTGCTGTTCGTGAAGATCTCC
>JBOHBY010000063.1:0-6299 GCA_050698635.1 Spirillospora sp. | reverse complement strand
GGCGCTGCGCCCGGCGTCGGTGATGGCGAACCACTTGGCTGGACGTCCCCGGCCGCGCCGGGCCTGCGGCGTCCGCGCCTTGCGGACCTCGATCATGCCGTCGGCCAGCAGCGCGTCCAGGTGCCTGCGGACCGCGGCGGGTGTGAGACCGACGCGCTCCCCCAGCGTGGACGCCGTGACCGGGCCGTGTTCGAGGATGAGCCGGGCCACCCGCGCGCGTGTGTCACGCTCGGTGTGACCAGGGACGGACGGCACGCCGAAGGTCCGCGCGATGGCGGCCTCAGCGCTTGTCCGATCCTCGCTCACGTTTTTCACAACATCAGTGTGCCGTAATTCCTTCCCGGCAAACACCGGTTTGGCCGATGTCTTGGCTCACGCAGGTAAGCCTTACCTAACCTGCGCGGCCTACCCGACCTGTGCTTTCGCGGCTGCCGGGCCGCGCGGGAGGAGCAGTACCGGGCACGGCGCGGCGCGGACGATCTTGCCGGAGCTCTCCCCGAGGAAGACCTTGCGCAACGGCCCGTCATGGCTGGACAGGCAGGTCAGCACCTCGCCCGGCAGCATAGCGACCCCGCCGAGCGTCTTGGCGATGCCGGTCCCGGCGGCCGCGCGCAACTCGGCCCGCGTCCCGGTGCCGAGGCGGGCGGCGGCGTCGCGCAGGTCGTCTTCGGCTTGGGCGAACTGCCGTTCCAGCACGCCGCCCGCGTCCTTGAACTTCGCCGCCTTGAACTTCGCCGCGAGGCCGGGCGGGCGCAGCACGAGCGTGAGGAGCCGCAGCGGGACGCCGAGCGTCCCGGCGATCTCGGTGGCGGACGACAGCGGTCCCTCGATGTCGCGGCGGGCCCAGTAGGCGACGGTCATCCGCTCGAAGCGGTCCGGCGGATCGGCGGCGTAGCCGCGCGGCGCGAGCAGGACGGGGACCGGCGAGCCGTGCAGGAGCTGGTCGGCGGTGCTGCCGATGGCGATGCGGCCGCGCCGCCCGCGCGGCGCCGAGCCGATCACGATCAGGTCGGCGTCGACGTCCCTGGCGACCTCGATCAGGCCGCGCCCGCTGCCCCGGTGGGAGTGGGCACGCAGGGTCACGTCCTCTTCCGGCACCCCCGATTCGGCGAGTGACGCGGCGGCCTCGGCGAGGGCGGCCTGCGACTCGCCCTTGAGGTAGGCGACCCATTCGGCGTCGACCGAGCCGGGGCCGCGCGCGGGCCACGGCGGCGGATGGACGTTCGCGACGATCAGCGGCGTGTGCACCGTCCGGACGACCAGCGCCGCCAGCGCGAGGGCGTCGGCGCCGCGGTCGTCGGAGCAGTAGCCGGCGAGCACCCTCATGGCGTCCCCTTTCCCAGGGGTCCGGCGGCCAGGCGGGAGTGGCGGCGGCCGTAGAGGAAGTAGGCGGCCAGGCCGACGAGGCTCCACAGCAGGAACACCAGCCAGGTCACGCCGCCGAGGCCGACCATGAGGTACACGCAGAACCCGACGCCGAGGAGCGGCGTGATCGGGTAGAGCGGGGTCCTGAAGCTGCGCGGCAGGTCGGGCCGGGTGCGGCGCAGGACGATGACACCCACGCTGACCAGCGCGAACGCGAAGAGCGTGCCGATACTGGTGGCGTCCACGAGGCGGCCGAGCGGGATCGCGGCGGCGAGGACCGAGATGAAGGTCGCCACAAGGATCGTGTTGGCGACCGGGACGCGGCGTCTGGGGCTGACTTTCTGGAACACCTGCGGGACGAGCCCGTCCCGCGACATCGCGAACAGGATGCGGGTCTGCCCGTACATGACGGTGAGCACGACGCTCGCGATGGCGATCACCGCGCCGAGCGACAGGATCATGGACGGCCACGACTCCCCGGTCGCCTCGTCCAGCACCTGCGCGAGCGACGCCTCGGAGCCGCTCAGGTCGAACCGCTCCCAGTGCATCGCGCCGACCGCCGCCAGGCCGACCAGCACGTAGATCACCGTCACGATGACCAGCGACAGGATGATCGCGAGCGGCAGGTCGCGGCGCGGGTTCTTGGCCTCCTCACCGGCCGTGGACGCGGCGTCGAACCCGATGTAGGAGAAGAACACCTTGGAGCCCGCCGCGCTGATCCCGGCCCAGCCCATCGGCGCGAACGGGCTCATGTTGCCGGAGTCGAACGCCGTGAACGCGACCGCGCAGAAGAACAGCAGCACGCCGATCTTCAGGAACACCATGATCGTGTTCGCGGTGGCGCTCTCGGACGTCCCGCGCAGCAGCAGGAACGTCGCGAACATGACCACGACGACGGCGGGGAGGTTGACGATCCCGCCGTCGCCCGGCGGGCCGCTCAGCTCCGCCGGGATCGTGAACCCGGCCGCGTCGTCGAAGAACTCGTTGAGGTAGGAGCCCCAGCCGACCGCGACGGCCGACACCGACACGGCGTACTCCAGCAGCAGGCACCAGCCGCACACCCACGCGACCAGTTCCCCGAGCGTCGCGTACGCGTAGGAGTAGGACGAGCCCGACACCGGGATCGTCCCGGCCAGCTCGGCGTACGACAGCGCCGAGAACAGCGCGGTCACGGCGGCGAGGGCGAACGACAGCACCACCGCCGGACCCGCCTTCGGCACCGCCTCGCCGAGGACGACGAAGATCCCCGTGCCGAGGGTCGCGCCGACGCTGAACAGGGTGAGCTGCAGGAGGCTCATCGTCCGCTTGAGCTCGCCGCCCTCGCCCTGCCCGCCCTCGGCGACGATCCGGTCGACGGGCTTGGTCCGCAGCAGGCTCCGCGCGAACGACACCGCCGCGGCTTCCGGCGCTGCGCCTGGCGCGGCCCCCGGCGCGCCGGTCACAGCGTGCTCGCCAGCGGCCAGGTCGCGTTGGGGGTCACGATGGTGCCGGCCGTGCCTTCGAGGATCTGCACGCACTGGTCGAGAAGCCCGATCGCGGCCATGTCGCCGGTGCGCTCCACGAAGCTCGCGACCGCCTCGACCTTCGGGCCCATCGACCCGGCGGGAAAGTCCTCGGCCCGCAGCTCGTGCGGGGTCGTGTGGCCGATCTCCTCCTGGTCGGGACGCCCGTAGTCGCGCATGACGCGCGGGACGTCGGTGAGGATCAGCAGCGCGTCCGCGTCCATGCTCTCGGCCAGGACGGACGCCGTCAGATCCTTGTCGATCACCGCCTCGACGCCCTCCAGCCGCCCGACGTCGTTGCGGAACACCGGGATGCCGCCGCCGCCCGCGCAGACCACGACCGTCCCGAGCCGGACCAGCTCCCTGATCAGCCGGGTCTCGATCACCCGCTGCGGGCGCGGGGACGGCACGACGCGGCGCCAGCTCTCGCCGTCCTGGCGGACCGTCCAGCCGTACTCGGCGGCGAGCTTCTCCGCCTCCTCCTGGTCGTAGACCTGGCCGACGAACTTGGTCGGGTTCTCGAACGCCGGGTCGACCGCCGACACCAGCGTCTGGTTGACCATCGCCATGACCTGGCGGCCAGGCAGCGCGTTCTGCAGCGCCTGGAGCATCCAGTAGCCGATCATGCCCTGCGTCTCGGCGCCGATCGTGTCCAGCGGGTACGGGCGGGTCAGGTTCGGGTCGTTGACGCTCTCCAGCGCCAGCACCCCCACCTGCGGCCCGTTCCCGTGCGTGACGATCAGCTCGTGCCGTTCGGCGAGCGGCGCCAGCGCCCGCACGGCCCGGTCGACGTTGCGGCGCTGCAACCCGGCGTCCGGTGTCTCGCCGCGCTTGACCAGCGCGTTCCCACCGAGCGCGACGACCACGCGCATCGTGCCCCCTCCCCCTCAGCCCCGCCCCGTCCGGGGCCGGGGTCCCGGCGGTCAGCCGAGTGTGGCGACCATGACCGCCTTGATGGTGTGCATCCGGTTCTCCGCCTCGTCGAACACGATCGACGCGGCCGACTCGAAGACGTCCTCGGTGACCTCCATGCCGTCCATGCCGGTCTTGCGGTACAGCTCCTCCCCCACGGTCGTCTCCCGGTTGTGGAGCGCGGGCAGGCAGTGCATGAACTTCGCGTCCGGGTTGCCGGTCGCGCGCATCACCCCCGCATTGACCTGGTACGGGCTGAGCAGCGCGATCCGCTCGTCCCACACTTCGGCGGGCTCGCCCATCGACACCCACACGTCGGTGATGACGAAGTCGGCGCCGCGCACGCCCTGCTCGACGTCCTCGGTGAGGACGATCTCCGCGCCGGTCGTGGCGGCGACCGCGTTGGACGGCTTGACGACCGTCTCCTCGTCCGGCCAGAGCGCCCGGGGCGCGACGATGCGGACGTTCATCCCCAGCAGCGCACCGGCCGCGACATAGGAGTGGCCCATGTTGTTGCGGGCGTCGCCCAGATACGCGTAGGTGACGTCCCGCAGAGGCTTGTCGCTGTGCTCGCGCATCGTGAGCATGTCGGCGAGCATCTGCGTCGGATGCCACTCGTCGGTCAGGCCGTTCCACACCGGGACGCCCGCGTACTCGGCCAGCTCCTCGACGTTCTTCTGGCTGGAACCCCGGTACTCGATGCCGTCGTACATCCGTCCCAGGACGCGGGCCGTGTCCTTCATCGACTCCTTGTGGCCGATCTGGGTGCCGCCAGGGTCCAGGTACGTCACGTGCGCGCCCTGGTCGTGCGCGGCGACCTCGAACGCGCAGCGCGTCCGGGTGGACGTCTTCTCGAAGATCAGCGCGATGTTCCTGCCCGTCAGCGCCGGGCGCTCGGCCCGGCCGTACTTGGCGGCCTTCAGCTCGGCCGCCAGGTCGATCAGGAACCGGAACTCCTTGGGGGTGAAGTCCAGTTCCTTGAGGAAGCTGCGTCCGTGGAGGTTGAACGCCATACCTGTCTCCTTGCCGGTCGTGTGGAGGTGGAGGGCCGGTGTCAGGCGTCCCGTTCTATCGGGCAGGACATGCAGCGCGGGCCGCCGCGCCCCCGGCCGAGCTCGCTGCCCCGGATCGTGATGACCTCGATCCCGTTGCGGCTCAGATGGTTGTTGCTCGTCGCGTTGCGCTCGTAGGCGACGACGACGCCCGGCGACACGGCCAGGACGTTCGAGCCGTCGTCCCACTGCTCGCGCTCGGCGGCGAACACGTCCTGGGTGGGGGTGAGGACCTTGATGGCGTCCAGGCCGAGGGCCGCCGCGATCACCGTGTGCATGTCCTCCGGCGGATGGTCGGTGATCTTCAGTTCCTTCTCGGTGTCGCCCGGCTCGACGGTGTGGGACGGCAGCATCCCCATCCCCGCGTACGTCGTGAACACGCCGTGGTCGACCATCGTCATGACCGTGTCCAGGTGCATGAACGCCCGCTTCTGCGGCATCCGCAGCGCCACGATGCGGCCGCACGACCCGGCGGCGAACAGCGACTGCGCCAGCATCTCCACGGCCTGCGGCTGCGTCCGCTCACTCATCCCGACCAGGACGGCACCGTTGCCGATGACCAGGGCGTCGCCGCCCTCCAGCGTCGCCGGGGCCATCTCCATGCCCTTGTTCCAGACGTGGAACCCGCTTGCGCCGGGCCCGCCGGGCCTGTCGTAGTGATCGGCGAACATCGGGTGGTAGCGGTAGATCGCCTCCATGTTCACCGTCTCGCGCATCCGCGCCTTCTTGCGCATCGTGTTGATCGACACGCCGTCGTAGATCCAGCAGGAGGTGTCGCGGGTGAACAGGTGGTTGGGCAGCGGCGGCAGGATGAAACCGTCCAGAGGGATGGAGTGGAACGCGATCGACGCGGGCTCCGGCATCCGCTCCAGCATCTCCCGCTTGGTGATCCCGCCGATCAGGTACGCGCTCAGCTCGGCGGCGTCCATCGCGTCGAAGCAGTTGCGGATCGCGTCGACGGCCAGCGGGCCGAACCAGTGCGGGTCGACGGCGGCGTCGAGGATGTGGACGCGCGCCTCGGGGTTGTCGACCGTCTCGCGCAGCAGGTCGAGGACCAGGTGCGTCCGGACGCCCCGCGAGCGCAGCACGTCCTCGAACTCCTCGTGCTCCTCCACCGCCCGCCTGACCCACAGCACGTCGTCGAACAGCAGTCCGGCCGCGTTGGACGGCGTGAGCCGCTTCAGCGACAGCTCGGGCCGGTGCAGCAGGACCCCCCGCAGGCGCCCGACCTCCGAGCCGACATGGAACGCCATCCCCCACCCCTTCCGCGCCCGCGACAGGCGGTCGATTCCCCGGCACACGCGGGCGAAACTAGATCCACTTCCGCCCGGCCGGCCCGCGCCGCGCCCTCACCGGCGCGTTCATCGGCACCAGCGGCGGGGCCGCATCGTCCCGGATCTAAACTCGTCTGCATGACACCCCCCGGAGACGGCGCCGTCGAGCTGCACTCGCTCGTCAAGCGCTACGG
>JBOHBY010000062.1:0-7734 GCA_050698635.1 Spirillospora sp. | reverse complement strand
GGGCGCAACTGCTGACGGCCGGGGCGTACGCGGTGTGCCCGTTCTCCGTCGCGACCGGACACCTGTTCTCCACGGCGACGCTCGACCTGCTGCTGTCGACGACGATCGGGTGGCTCGCGGTCAGATGGGTGCGGACCCGCGACCAGCGGCTGCTGCTCGCCGTCGGCGCCGTGGCGGCGCTGGCGCTGAACGTCAAGTTCCTCGCCGCGTTCCTGCTGGCCGCGATCGTCGCGGGGCTGCTGCTCGCCGGGCCGCGCGAGTTCCTGCGGCGGCCGATGCTCGCGGCCGGGGCGCTCGTCGCGGCCGCCGCGGTCGTCCCCGGGCTGATGTGGCAGGCCGACCATGACTGGCCGCAGTTCGACATGGCGGACGCCATCGCCGATGAGGGCGACTTCGGCGGACGGCCCGGGTTCGTCCCGTTCCAGATACTCCTGACAGGCATCTTCCCGTCCTGGCTGTGGATCTACGGGCTGTGGCGAACGTTCCGCTCCGACGAACTGCGGGCGTTCAGGTTCCTCGGGTACGCGTACGTGCTGCTGACCGTGGTGTTCCTGATCACGGCGGGCAAGCCGTACTACGTCAGCGGGCTGTGGGCGGCGCTGTGGGCGGCCGGTGCGGTCGAGATCGAGCGGAACGGCGCGCCGCGCGGCTGGGGCTGGCTCGCGTCCGTCCCGGTGTACGTGATCACCGGTGTCACGACCCTCCTGCTCACGCTGCCCGTCTACCCCGTGAAGTGGCTCGCCGACACGCCACAGCCGGCCGTCAACGCGGACTCGTCCGAGACGGTCGGCTGGCCCCGCTTCGCCGCCCAGGTCGCGGCGGCCTACAACACGCTGCCGCCGGACGAACGGTCGAAGGCGACGATCGTCGTGAGCAACTACGGCGAGGCGGGGGCGCTCGACAAGTACGGGCCCGGCCTCGGCCTGCCCCGCGCCTACAGCGGCCACAACGGCTACTGGTACTTCGGCCGTCCGGCCGACACCGGCGGGCCGACCATCGTCGTCGGCCCCGAGACGGTCGCCGGCGGCGCGCCCTACCTGGGACAGTTCTGGACGGACGTGCGCCCGGTCGGCCGCGTCGACAACGGCGTCGATCTCGACAACCAGGAGCAGGACAAGCCCATCTGGATCTGCCGCGGCCAGCGCGCCCCATGGCCGGAGCTGTGGCCGCGCCTCAAGACACTGTCGTGATCACGCCTGGAGGACGTCCCAGGCCGTGCCGCGCCGCACCAGCAGGTCGTGGGTGAGCAGGCTCCCGGCGGGAACGTCCCAGGCCGAGTCGCCGCCGGTGTCGCCGCGGTCGCCCGCCCACACCTGCGCGACGGTCCAGCGGAGCTTGTCGACGCCGTCCGGGTGGCCGGTTCCGGACGCGACGAACACGTCCCGCGCCGGGACGGCCACGACGAGGTCGCCGTCGACGTCCTGGGCGAGCTTCTCCAGGAAGCCTTCGTCGAGGAGCAGCCCCGACTCCAGCGTCCCGCGACTCGCCGCCGCCGGGGATTGGCCGCCGCTGAGAGAGACCGTCACGGCCCGGACGTCCGGGTACCAGCTCAACCCCAGGTCAGGACGCCGATCACGCAAATTGAGCACCGCCCGCCGGCGCAGCTCCTCGGGCGGTATCCCGAGCTCGGCGCAGTGCCGCCGCGCCACATGCTCGTGCCGCCGCCCCGACGGGACGGCCTCGTCGGCGATCTCCAGCGCGTAGGTGACGTACAGGTCGGCGGCGAACGGGTCGCGGATCGGCTCCTCGTCCGTCGGCAGCGGGAACTCCAGCTGGACCTCGGCCGGCACCCGTGCCTTCATCAGCGGGACGATCAGACTGGACCGCGGCTCGGTCACGGGGCGCTCCTCCAGATGCGGCCGGTGCGGTTGGATGGATCACCCTACCGCCGTGCCGGGCGCCCCGCCCGGCGGGACGACGGGAAGCCCGCGCGGCGCGCCGTCTTCGATGATCCGCCAGACGGCGTCGGTGTCCAGGTGCTCTTCGACGAGGTCGCCGAGCGCGTCCAGGGTCGCCTCCCGCAGCGCCTGGAACGACACGTCGGACGCGGGCGTGAAATCGCGCCCGCTCTCCTTCGCGACGTCTCTGAGAAAGGCGCGCCTGAACCCGTCGTTCTCCATCGCGCCGTGCCAGGTCGTCCCCCAGACGGCCCCTTTCCGGCACCCGTCAAGAAACGCCTCCGGCGATTCGCCCTCCGTGGTCACCACGCCATGGTGGATCTCATACGCGTGAACGTCCTCGCCATACGCACGCCCACGCGGCCGCCCGAGGATCTTCTCCTTCCCGAATTCGACTCTCACCGGCAGCGCGCCGAGCCCTTCGACCCGCCCGGTCCCCGACTCGACCCGATCCACGATCTCGCGGGCGAGCATCTGATAACCGCCGCAGATTCCGAGCACGGGCCGTCCGTCGCGGGCACGCCGAAGGATTTCGTCGGCCATTCCTCGCTCGCGCAGCCAGGCGAGATCGCTCACCGTGGCCCGCGTTCCCGGCAGGACGACCAGATCGGCCTCCGCCAGATCGCCCACACTCGCCGCGTACCGGACGACGACACCCGGTTCACAGGCCAGTGCGTCCAGATCCGTGAAATTCGAGATCCGCGGAAACCGGACCACGACGATCCGCAGGGTCTCCCTCCCGACCGGGCCCCTGGCATCGGGCCGGGGCACCTCCAGCGCCAAACTGTCCTCGGAATCCAGATAGAGCCCGAGTTTCCACGGCAGCACACCCAGCGTGGGACGCCCGGTGAGTGCCCGGAGCTGTTCGAGCCCCGGCTCCAGCAACTCCCTGGCACCCCGGAACTTGTTGATGACGAACCCGGCGACCAGCGCCTGGTCTTCGGGCTCCAGAAGGGCCACCGTCCCGTACAAGGACGCGAAAACACCACCCCGGTCAATGTCGCCGACCACCACCACGGGCAATTCGGCGGCCCGCGCGAGCCCCATGTTCACGATGTCGCCCGCCCGCAGATTGATCTCCGCCGGGCTCCCCGCCCCCTCACAGATCACCACGTCATACTCGGCCCGGAGTTCCGCGAGGCTCTCCTGCACCACCCCACCGAGCCACGCCTTGTGCTCCCCGTACCGAAGCGCGTCGACCTCCGCCACCGCACGCCCCAGAACCACGACCTGACTTCTCCGATCGCTGCCCGGCTTGAGCAGCACCGGATTCATCACCGCCCGCGGCTCCACCCCCGCGGCCTGCGCCTGCATGAACTGGGCCCGTCCGATCTCCGCCCCGTCAGCCGTCACCATCGAATTCAGCGACATGTTCTGGGCCTTGAACGGCGCGACCTTCACCCCGCGCCTCGCAAGCCACCGGCACAACCCAGCCGTGACGACGCTCTTCCCAGCATCAGACGTCGTCCCGGCGACCAGCAGGCCGCTCACCGCAGACTCCAGATCACGGCCGCCGCCGCGAACGTCACCACCGCCGAAAGGCCCACGGCCCTCCTGATGTCGCGCACCTCGGGCACGCGGCCGTCGCCCATTTCGGGGCGCCGCTCGACCCGTCCGCCATATTCGTTCACACCGCCCAGCTTCACGCCGAGCGCCCCAGCGAATGCGGCCTCGCACCGTCCCGCATTGGGACTCGGATGATTCTTCCCATCCCTCACCAGCACCCGCCACGCGTCACCGCCCGAACAAAGCGCGACAAGACCCCCCGTCACCCGGGCCGGAACCCAATTGGCGAAATCGTCCAGCCTCGCAGCCGCCCACCCGAACCGCTCATACCTCGGATTCCGGTACCCGACCATCGCGTCCAACGTGTTGATCGCCCGGTACATCAGCAGCCCCGGAACACCCGCCACCGCGCCCCACACCAGAGGCGCGACGGCCGCGTCCGACGTGTTCTCCGCCACCGACTCCACAACGGCCCGCGCCAATGCCGGACCGTCCAGCCCCTCCGGGTCCCGCGCGCACAAATGCGGAAGCCGCTCCCGAGCGCCAGCCAAATCACCCCCCTCCAACAACCGCGCCATAACAACACCCTCACGCCCCAACGACGTCCCCCCGAGCACAGCCCAAGTACACCCAGCGGTCACCAGAACATTCCCACGCCCCACCCGCTCAAGCACAACCCCGGCCACCCCCGCACCGCCCACCAAAACCCCCGTGAAAACAACACCGCGCCACCGGGAATCCCCATACAAATAACGCTCCGCCACCGAAGCGACCCGCCCGAACCCGGCGACGGGATGCCACCTCTTCGGATCCCCGAAAAGCGCGTCCAGCGCCACTCCAAGAAGAAGCCCCTCACCAGAGACACGCATCAAGCTCATCCCAGTTCCGCTCCAGCCAGTCCTGTGCACGCCGTATCCGCTGCCCCGCCCCGTCCCGCCACATCCGGGCCCAGCCCCCACCACTCTCGGCCCGAGCCCGCATGGCCTCATAAGACCGCTCGAACCTGACCCGGGCCGCCGGAAGCACGTCCCCGCGCACCCCACGGTCCAGCCCGTACGCGTCGCAGAAGGCCCGCAACCGCCGCCCCACGTCAGCCTGATAGAGCACAGCGTCCCGATCGGCCGGATCGGCGATCGGCCCCCAATGCCGCAGCGCCGTCACCACATCGAACAACCGCGTGGTAGGACGAGCCAGATCGAAATCGATCAACGCCACGGGCGTTCCACCCCGGAAGACCACGTTCTCCGGCGTCACGTCGCAATGCCCGATGACCTCGGGCTCCCCGTCCAGATTCGACGTCTCCCCGTCCCACGGAGCCCCACCGGGCGCCTCGTACGACGCCACCGCGTCGTGATAGCGCCGCAGCAACCGCCCGACGCCCCTGAGCGCCTCCTCCGAAACCGCGTACCCGGGCAGCGGCTGGCCCGGCGCCTCCCCCGGCACCCAGCTCAGCACCTCCCGCCCCCGCCCATCAACGCCCAGCACCCGCGGCGCCCCGTCGAACCCCACCGCCTCCAGATGCCGCAGCAACCCGTGCACCGCCGGACTGTGCGCCCGCAACGGCCTGCGCACAGTGTCCCCGACCCGCACCACGCCCTCCGACACGTCCCCGCCGGAGAGCGGCACTTCAAAGTTCACCGCCACAGCAACCAAAGATAAGACCCCCAATACACCATCTCCGCCCGTTCACACACCGTAACGACGTTTTAGATGTGGAGCCCAGGGACCCTCCCCCTTACACTGTGTCCCGGCGTCCCGCCGGGCGCCGGGCGCCCGTAGCTCAGCTGGACAGAGCATCGGACTTCTAATCCGACGGTCGCGGGTTCGAATCCTGCCGGGCGCGCCCACCCCACGCCACACCCCAAGACCCTGACCTGCGCGAACACCTCTTGATCTTGTTCAGCCAGACGCGGCCAAGACCACCGGAAGCAGCCGCGCGGCACCGCTCACGGCACATACGCGAAATGACCTCGGCCACGTTCGCCCAGGTCAGCACACAAGCGAAGAGAGACTCCGGACGCTCCGGAGCCCCTCACCGCGGTTGCCGATCATGCCGCCAACGCGTTTTCTACGCGCTGGTCGGCGACGTCCCGTTGCCCACCCATGCACTTAGCGTGACCACCCGACACCAGCGTTGCCCTTGGTCGTGACGAGGCCCGCTCGGCGGCGGCCGAATTCCGCGAGAGCGTCCCGTCGTCCCGCTGAAAACGGCCTTGCGAGTGGCCGGTGTGGCGCGGCCACTCGCAAGGCTCGTTGCCGGGCTTATGCCGCCCAGGGGGCGATCGGGTACCAGATGAGGTCGCGGCGGGCGAGGAGGCGCACGTCCCAGTAGAGGAACGTGAAGACGCCCGCGATGAGGAAGGCGCACGCGACCAGGGCCGCCGCACGGCCGGGCTTGGCCGACAGCCAGCTCTGCAGGCGCGGGCCTCCCAGCACCGCGGTGAGCAGGAAGAGGACGGAGAGGATCACGATGTTGCCGATCGACTGCAGGCAGAAGGCCGCCGCCCCGTAGAGGGGATTGTGGCTTTCGGCCGCCTCGCGGAACATCTGGCGGAAGAGGGCGAAGGGGCGTCCGATGAGGAAGCCGCCGATCAGGGCGCCCATGAGGACCATCGGGGCGTTCGGGAAGCGGGCGGCGATGCCCGCGAGCGGGTCGGGGACCACGCCTGCGGCGGCCAGCCCGAACCAGATCAGGGCGAGTCCGATGATGCCGAACACCACCATGGACTGGATCGAACGCGGTGACAGGGTCGCGCTCGACTGGGCGGTCTGGAACTGCGGCATGTGCGTGCCGACCAGGCCGACGACGAATCCGTAGACCGCGGAGATCGAGAGCATGCCCACCGACAGCCAGCCGAGCGGCTTGAGCGTCTGGCGCATGCGGCTGCGCGCCGTGGAGCGCTGGCCCATCATCGGGGTCAGCGCGCCGAAGACGGCGACGTTGCAGGCGGTGAAGGTGCCGGCCACGCCGGAGGCGATCGCGAAGGCCAGGCCGGACATGATCCCGCCGATCGGCGTTTCCTTCGCCGAATGGCCGAGCAGGGAGTCGGCGACGTTGTCGCCGATGGTGCGGTCCACGAATTCCGCGGACCAGACGACGGTGAGCAGGAAGCCGGCCAGCACGCTGAGCGCGACGAGGACGAAGCGCCGGCGGGGGGGTTCTCCGGTGACGAAGCCGGCGGCGGGGAGGGGAATGGAGACGGGTCGGGATTCGGACGTCTGGGCCATTGTTGCGCTCCATTTTTCGAGGGGGTGCGAAGCGTTGGAGCGGATGGGCGTTCACTGTGCGGTGGGGGTTTCCCGCCGTCGCCGGGTGTCGCCCTTCCCGTGAAGTAACGGCGTTATGTTCTGTGGTCGCCTCCGTTCGTGCTCTCTTTCCGTCAGATCCAGGCGGTGGACCGGTCGGTCGGCAGTTCGACGGGGAGGTGGACGGTCGCCAGCGGCGGGAGGTCAGGGGCGGCGGCGTCCAGCACCCGAAGTTCGCAGCGCCCCAGCCCGGCGTGCCGGGCGACCACCAGCAGCAGGTCGGGGCCGCGGGTGCCGGGGACGAAGACCGGCTGACCGGCCGTCCAGCCCCGGCCGAACGGGGCCCGCCGCGTGCGTCCGGTGGCCAGGTCGTGGCGGACGATCGCGCCGCCGTCCGAGCCCGTGTGGGACGAGCCGAAGATCACGTGGTGCCGCGTCCCGTGCGCGCGTTCGTCCACGACGGCGGCGTCCACTCCGGTTGCCAGGACCTTTTCGCACACGGTGCCGGTCGCGCGGTCGAGCACCCAGCGGTGCAGCTGCGGGGGCGTGGACGCGGGCTCGGTGTCGAACGCCCGCTCGTGCCGGACGGCGTCGAGCACGACGCGGTCGCCGTCCTCGTGGGCGTTGACGGTCTGGAACACATAGCACGGGCTCACCGGGAACCAGCGCGGCTCGGCCCCGGGCGACCAGCGCGGCAGCAGCCCGATGCGCGCCGGCCGTTCCGGCCGCCAGACGTACGGCGAGCGGGCGCCGACCAGCTCCGCCGCCCGCGAGTAGGCGACCGGCAGGTCGAGCACCACCAAATGGCGGGCGGTGACCGCGACCGCGTGCAGGAGCGGCGCTCCGGCGAGCGGGAAGGTCTCGGCGTGCAGGACGGTGCCGTCCCCCGAAGCGATCAGGTGCTCGGCGTGCCCCATCCCCGGGTAGGCGGCCACGGTGTGCCAGAGGTCCGACCCGGCCTCGCGGACGGGCCGCGCCAGCGACGCCGTGCCCGGACCGTCGGGCGAGCCGGTCTCGGCGGTCCACAGCGACGGGGCCAGCGCGGGCAGCGGCCCGAGCGGCTTGGACCGGCGCGTCGCCAGCC
>JBOHBY010000061.1:0-2422 GCA_050698635.1 Spirillospora sp. | reverse complement strand
GTCTGCAGCAGCACGTCGTCGAGCCCCCATTCCGGGCTGAGCGCGGCGAGGCCGCCTTCGGTCACGACGGCGAGGAGCGGGCAGTCGAGCCCGGTGGTGCGCAGCAGCCGGCACAGGCTCTTGGCCTGCACCAGGTCGCGGCGGGCGTCCACCAGCAGGACGTCGGCGGGCGGCGCGTCGATCAGCGCGGACGCTTCGGCCGGGGCGACGCGGGTGGAGTGCAGCAGAAGCCCCAGGGCGGGCAGGACCTCGTCCGAGGGCTCCAACGCGTTGGTCAGCAGGAGCAAGCTGCTCAAATGCCGCCTCCCGTCCACAAAAAGACGTAGGACCCAGGCGGCTCACCCTTCAGCCCCCGGTTACGGCCGGTGGCTCAAGGACGAGGCGGCCACGAGGGTTCTGTGATGAACTCCCTGGCCTCGTCGCCCGGATCCCTTCCCATGAGCATATACAAGGCGGTCCGGCGGACAACGCAGTGGCCGGGTCGGGCCGGATACGGGCAGGAATGAGAGCCTGGGGACATGGCGAAGGGCACGATGCGGTATTGGGCGGCGGCCAAGGCGGCGGCGGGGACGCACGAGGAGCCCTACGACGCCGGGACGCTCGCCGAGGCCGTCACGGCGGCGGTGGCGAAGGAGGGGCGCGGCGGCGAGTTCCAGCGGATCGTGGGGCGCAGCTCGTTCCTCGTGGACGGCCGGCCGGTGGGCACCCGCGCGCACGAGTCGGTGGTGCTGCCGGACGGCGGCGTCGTCGAGGTTCTCCCGCCGTTCGCGGGCGGTTGATCTCACAGTGGTGTGATTTTTCGGGTTCCTAGGTCATTCTCCGGTGCGACCCGTTCAGGGTGTTGCGCGCACTATGGTGTGCGCGGACGGCCGAGAACGGGCCGCGCGCCGCAGCCCGAAGGAGTCACATGCGGAAAGTACTGCTGGTTCTGCTGGTCCTCTTCGCCGTCTGCGTGGTCGCCGCGGACCGGCTCGGCGTCCGGGTCGCCGAGGACAAGATCGGCGAGCAGGTGGCGGCGGAGTACGACCTGCAGCAGCAGCCCGATGTCACCATCCACGGGTTCCCGTTCCTGACGCAGGCGCTCGGCGGCGACTACGACCACATCGAGGTCACCATCGACGACTGGACGCAGCAGGGCATCACCGTCACCGGCGTCAAGGTCGACATGCGGGGCGTGAGCGCGCCGCTGTCGGAGGTCACCAAGGGCAGCTCGGCGAACATCACCGCGCGCACCGCGACCGCGTCCGCCGTCATCCCGTACGACGTCGTCAAGCAGCGGGCGCCGAAGGGCGTCAAGCGGATCGGGCCGAAGGGCGACGGCCTGGAGGTCGACCTCGAAGGCACCTACCTCGGCCGGCCGATCAGCAGCACCGCGATCGTGAAGGTCAAGCCGACCGCGCGGGGCATCTCGGTCACGCCGGTGTCGGTGGCGTCCGACGGCGGCCCGCAGATACCGCTGGGGCTGGTGAGGAGCCAGCTCACCTGGACCGTCCCGGTCGCCGACCTGCCGGTCGGGTCGCGGATCAGCGTGATCGAGCCGACGCAGGAGGGGCTGCGCGTCGCCGCGACCGCCGAGAACGTCCGGCTGAACGATCTCCAGCGGCAGGAGAAATGACGCGGTACTGGTGAACCGGTGCGCAAACGCATACGTGACGAGGGTGTGGGTCCCACCGCGGATGAGGGTTTGCTGCGCGCGCTGTACAGCGAGCACGGAGGTCCTCTCCTCGGCTATGTCCTGCGGCTGACCGGTGGAGACAGAACCCAGGCGGAGGACGTCGTCCAGGAGACGTTGCTGCGCGCCTGGAAGCACCCGGAGGCGCTCGCGGGACGTCCCGTCCGGCCGTGGCTGTTCACGGTCGCGCGCAACCTCGTCGTGGACGCGCACCGCGCCAGGCAGGCGCGCCCGCCGGAGACGGGCATCGACGAGCATGTCATGATGACGGCGTCCGGTTCGGACGACATCGACCGGGCGCTGGAGTCCTGGACGGTCGCGGAGGCGCTGGCCGGGCTGAGCCCGCCGCACCGGGCCGTCCTGGTGGAGACGTACTACAAGGGCCGGTCGGTGGCGGAGACCGCGAAGACGCTCGGCATACCGCCAGGCACGGTGAAGTCCCGGACCTACTACGCACTGCGGGCACTCAAACTCGCCTTGGAGGAGCGGGGGTTGGCGCCATGAACGGCTGCGTTGACGTGCGCACCTCGCTCGGGGTGTACGTGCTCGGCGCGCTCGACCCCGCCGAGCGGTCGCAGATGGAAGGCCACCTGGCGGGCTGCCCCGCGTGCCGGGACGAGCTCGCCGGGCTCGCCGGCCTCCCCGCGATGCTCGGACGCGTCGACGAGGCGCAGCTCGCCCAGCTCGCCGGACCACCCCCCGAACTCCTGGACGGCCTGCTCGCCCGCGCCGCCGAACAGCGCACAGGAC
>JBOHBY010000060.1:0-2891 GCA_050698635.1 Spirillospora sp. | reverse complement strand
CACGGGAACCCCGTTCAGAACATCGGCTCCGTTTGGACGGCCGCGCCCAGCTCCACCTGGGCGAACTCCAGCCCGCGGGCACGCGACCGCTCAACCCAGTCGTGCGCGCTGGCTCTC
The DNA here is from genome assembly GCA_050698635.1 of Spirillospora sp. Taxonomy (GTDB): domain Bacteria; phylum Actinomycetota; class Actinomycetes; order Streptosporangiales; family Streptosporangiaceae; genus Spirillospora. Next base: position 2,774 of record JBOHBY010000060.1, on the reverse strand, counting down.
GTGTTCGCTTCCGCCAGACGCAGCCCAGCCGCGTGGTTCATGCCGTCACACACGCACTCGCACCGGTCCCGTGGTGTCCGCGCCCCGTAGCACTTGAGGTCGCACCGATTCACGCACGTTCGCCCGAGATACACCGCGATCAGCGTCGCCACCCGTCACCTCCCTCCGAGTTCACCGCTGCGACCACGACGCGGACGACTCGGCCGCGCCCCCAACGACGCCCGGCCGCGGCCGTCGGGTCGTTGAACAGCGCAAGGTTGCGGCGCAGGAAGGCGCCGTACCGGATGGCCCCGTCATCGCCGAGGCCGTGGCCGTCGTCGGTATCGAGCGAGAAGGGGCGCGTCGGTCATCAGATTCCCTCGGGGGCGGAACGGTCGAGGTAACTGTCGGGGAGACCGAAACGAAGCCGTAGCTGCTCGTCGGCGTGGACCGATCGGCGGCCGCCGTGGATGCGTTCGGCGAACCAGGCCAACGCGATCGTGAACTCCCGCTGGGAGTGCCCGCGGTGGGCCAGGGCCGCGGAGATGTCGCTGGCGAGGCCCTCGGCCCATTCGCGGCCGGCACAGTGCGCGGCGTCGATTGTGTCGGTGTCCTGGAACACCTCGCCGCAGCCGCAGACGGCGATGATCGCACTGGTCTCCGTGTCCTGGGCCAGGCGCCACGCGTCCGGTGCGCCGCATACCTCGCACTGGTATGGGATCAGGCCCGCGTCACGCACCGGCGTGCTCCCGCAGCAAGGTTTCGAGCCGCTGGCAAAACCGGCGCGTCAGCTCGACACCGGACAGGTCCGAGACGTCCCGCAGCGAAAGCAGGTTCGCCTCCCTGCGCAGCTCCCCGATCATCGCCCGCACCCGGTCGGCAAGACCGTGGACATCCTCGGTGGAAACACCGGCGCCCAGACTCCCGGCCCCGTCTGGCCCTTCGGGAAGAGCGTCAAGCAGGCGCGCGTGCTTGTCCGCCCACCCGACCGCGAGCCCGAACACGTCAGGGCCGTAAACCACGGGAACGCCAGAGATGCCCGGGCCGAACACCACGGGAACGCTGGTAGAGATGTCGCCGTACAGTGACCACCCGTCGTCGTGCGCGATGACGCCGATGACATCGCCGCGAGGCGACAGCACCTCGTACCGCGTCGGGGACCGCTGCCGCAGACGCCCCCGCACCCGGCCGCGCCGATCGGTGATCGTGACGAGGAACGCCTCCCCGCTCACGCTGGTTCCTTCGCTCCGTCGCCGACGGCAAGCGCTGGCGGGGATCCCGTGGCCATCGTGTGCAGCGCGGCACGGATTCCAGCGACCTCGGTAGCCCAGCCGCCCGGCGGCACCTGGTGATCGAGGCGGTGGTTGTGCCGGTACGACCGGCCTCCGCCCAACAGCTGACCGATCCACTCGTCGTAGAAAGGACCGGTTTGGTCCTGTTCCGCGACGGTCAGCGCCAGCTCGACGCCGACGTACCTGTTCACGCTCCGCACGAGCCGCTCGACGCCGCCGCGCCAGGTCACCAGCCGGCGGCCCTCCAGCCCGCGCAGCAGCGCCATGACCGATGTGATCGGGGTGTCCCGGGCCTCGGCCCGGGCACGCATCTCCTCGGTCCACCAGTCGGGGATAGGGTCGCGCGGGTCACGTACCTCGGCCGCGACCAGCACGTTCCCGTCGAGTGTTTCTGCCCGGACCTTGAACGACGAGGTGTAGGTGTTGCTTTTGAACAGGACCACGTTCGGGAGGTCGTCCAGGACGCCGCGGGCCCACGCGGCCGCGGCGCGGCGCCCCTCGGCCCGCTGGGTGATCCACCAGTCGCGGGCGGCTGGCTCGTGGCAGTCCTCGCAGTACCGGCGGCCGTCGACGCCCTTCACATACGGGGCCGCCTTCGCGGAGCGGCAACGGGCGCAGGTGCGGGCCTGATCCCACGCGGCCTGACGCGCAGGAGGCAGCGGTGGCAACTTCGTCGTGTCGGCCACCGCGTACAGCGGTGCGTATCCCGTGTGAACCTTGTACGACGCGACCGGTTCCTGCCCTTCGGCGGGGCGTCGCCGGAGCCGCTCCTGCAGCATCGTCCGGGTTGCCAACTGCGTCGCGGGAAGGTCGTCGTGCCGGTAGATCGGCCGTCCGGCGTCGCAGTGCTGACGGCGCCGGTCCTTGCGCCGGTCGGCGGCAGACCGTTCGGGGGAGGCGAGCCATGCGCCGTCCAGGCGCAGTACCCGGCCCTTGTCGGTGTGGACGCGGTGCGGCTCCCCGGCCCGGACGGGTGGAAGCAGCACGCCGGCGTGCCGGGCGCGTCCGGTGGGGGAGGTGAGGAGGACGCGTTCCCCGATCTGGGCGCCAGGCACGGCAGGGGTGTCGGTGTCGTTTCTGGTCATGTCCTGTCCTTGTACGGTGGGTGGACGCCCGCCTCGATCAGCACGTCAGCGTTCAGGTCGACGTGGCCGCACGGGTTGGTCCAGACGTCGATCTCGTGGGTTCGGCCGTAGGCGCCGCGCAGCTCCGGAACGGGCACCCCACGGGGGCCACCACAGACGGGGCAGCGGGTCTTGACCGTGACCGGGGTGACCTTCATCGGTCGGGCACGCAGCCCCGCCCCGTAGTCGGGGATCTGGACGGTCATCGCCTCGACCCGCCCCGCGGGCTCCTCGGCGGTGGTCACGCCTTCACCGGCTGGACGGCGCGAACCCCGGCCTCGACCAGGCACCCCGCGTAATAGTCGACGTGCCCGCACGGGTTGTCCCAGACGTGAACGTGGTAGTGCTCGCCGTCCTCGATGACGCGGCTGTCGCGGGG
>JBOHBY010000059.1:0-2101 GCA_050698635.1 Spirillospora sp. | reverse complement strand
GCTGTGCGGCGGGCGCGGCCTGGCGCGCGACGAGCAGCGAGGCGCGGGCGCCCTCCAGGCATGCGTTGACCCGCTCGCGCTGGCCCTGGGTGAACAGGAACATGCTGTCGTCGTCGACGTAGTCCATGTAGTTCATGAACATGTCGCCGTTCGGGCCGTTCTTGCACGTGACGTGCGGGAACGTCGGCTTGCCGACATTGGAGCCGGCCTGGTTCGGGGTGTCGGCGACGCCGTCGTCCTGGTCGCAGCCGGTGCCGTCGTCGCCCCAGATGTGGAAGAGGTCGAGCCAGTGGCCGATCTCGTGGGTCGCGGTACGGCCGCCGTCGAACGGGTCGGCGGCGGTGCCGGACGTCCCGCACGCCGAGTGCAGGACGACCACGCCGTCGGTCTCCGGCGGGCCGCCGGGGAACTGCGCGTAGCCGAGCAGGCCGCCGCCGAGCTGGCAGACCCACATGTTGAGGTACTGGTCGGCGGGCCACGCGTCCGAGCCTCCGGCGACGTCGGACTTCACCGCGTCGTCGGTGTCGAACTCGCCGTGCTCGGTCTCGACCCGGACGATCCCGCCCGTCGGGTCGCCGAACGGGTCGGTCGACGCGAGCGCGAACTCGATCTCGCAGTCGGCGACGAGCGACTTCCAGATGTCGGGGACGCGGGACACGTCCGGGTTGGTGGCCCGGAAGTCGCGGTTGAGGACGTCGATCTGGCTGTGGATCTGCGAGTCGTCGAGGTTCTGCTCCGGGTGTTTCGCGTTGTGCACGATGTGGACGACGACGGGAATCGTCACCACGCCCCTGGGCGCGGACAAGCGGCGTCCCATCTCGTGCTGGAGCGCCCGGTTCTCGATGCGCGAGCGCTGCTGGCGGTAGGTCATGCTCTCGTTCAGCAACCGGCGGTGGACGTGCATGGCCCCGCACAGGTCACGCCTCGGTGCCGGGCTGGGATTGGTCTCGGTCATGGCGAGTCCTTCCGAGTGTGGTTCGGCCGTTCGGGCACTCGGACGTTTCCCGCCGCATTCGGAGACCTACCAATCCTCCCTTGCCCGCTAAGCCCCCCGGACTCAAAATCATGCGGAAATGACGTGTTATTGATCGCCGCCGACCAGGGTGGGGGAGTCGGCGTCGGGGATGAGGAGCCGTGGCGGCCCGCCATTGAGCGGGGCGGTCCAGATGTCGGCCGTGGTACGGCTTCCGCCTGCCTTCGGCACTGCATACATCACGCGATCGCCGTCGAGCCACGCGACCTGGTCGTCCACGCTGCGGGTCTCGCCGAGCGGCCATTCCCGTCCGGTGCGCAGGTCGAAGGCGTAGAAGCGCCAGGCGTCCTGCGAGGTCTCGTTCACCCGCTTCTTGTAGACGACCCTGGTCTGGTCGGGGGACAGCGACGGGCATTCGGCGTTCTCCCGCAACGCGGTCAGGGTGCGGCGGGCCAGGTCGCCCCTGGCGAGATAGGTGCGGCCGGACACCGCGACGGTGGCGAAGAAGACGTTGGAGTCGGCGGCGAAGGTGACGCCCCAGACGTTGCGGTCGATGCTGGTGTCCTTCGTCCCGTTGACGAGGAACGCGAAATGCTCCAGGTTCGCCAGCGGGCGGCCGTTCTTGCCGTTGTAGACGATGGTCTCCGTGGAGAATCCGAGCGAGATGTAGTTGTGCCCGCTGACGAACACCGTGCTCGCGAAATGCCGCCCGTCGGGCGCGACCCGCGCCCGGCTCGGCACGCCCGCCAGCGGTTCGTCGCCCGACTCCTTCAACCGGTCGTTCAGCCGGACGATCTCGTACGGCCGTCCGGGCACGCCCCCGTCGCGCAGGCACACCGCCCGTCCCGCCTCGGCCGCGACGCGCAGGCAGCGCGGCCCGGCGAGCGCGCGGTTCCCGGCGGCGTCCGGTGACACGTACGCGATCCGGCCCTGGTCGGGGCCCTTCTTGAGCGATCTGAACACGATGTGCTCGGAGCGGAACAGGCCGGGGCCCGCCTCGCCCGCGGCGGACTCGCCGCCGCGTCCGAGCACCGCCGTCAGCACCGTGCCGGCGGCCACGCCCACGAGCAGGACGGCCGGCGCGAGGGTCACCCGGGAGCGGTTCATCGAAGTCCTCCGATCAGGGAG
>JBOHBY010000058.1:0-3072 GCA_050698635.1 Spirillospora sp. | reverse complement strand
CTCCTGTACGGCGGGGCCGGGCGCGGGGAGCGGAGGGAACGGGCGCGGGCGGCCCTTGGACGGGTCGGGCTCGGCCACCGGATCGGGCACCGGCCGCACCAATTGTCGGGCGGTGAGCAGCAGCGGGTCGCGGTGGCGCGGGCCGTGGCCGGTGAGCCCGGCCTGCTGCTGGCCGACGAGCCGACCGGCAACCTCGACTCGGCGGCGGGCGCCGAGGTGCTGGCGCTGCTCGGCGAGCTGAATCGTGGCGGGACCACCGTCGCGATCATCACGCACGATCGGGATGTGGCGGCTCAGGCGCCGCGCCGGGTTCGGGTCAGGGACGGGCTGGTCGTGGCTGATGAGCGGGCTGCCGCTACGGGGGTGGGTGGGCTGTGAGGGGGGCGCTTGAGCCTGCGCGGCTTGGGGCGGGGGACGTGTTGCGTGTGGGGCTGGGTGGGCTGCGGGCCCGTCCGGCGCGGGTCGTGCTGTCCGCGCTCGGTATCGCGATCGGGATCGCCACGATGGTCGCGGTCATCGGGATCTCGGCGTCCGGTAAGCAGGACCTGCTGAGGCGGCTCGACCGGCTCGGCACGAACCTGCTGACGGCGAAGCCGGGCGACACATTGTTCGGTGACAAGGCCACGTTGCCCGAGTCGGCGCCGGAGATGGTGCGGCGGATCGGGCCGGTCACGGCGGTCGGTGCGACGGGTGCCCTGGACGCTACCGTCCGCCGCACTGACAAGATCCCGGACGAGGTCACGCAGGGCATCTCCGTCCAGGCGGTGACGACCGAACTCCTCGGCACCCTCGATGTAGGGACGGCGAGCGGGCGCTGGCTCAACGCGGGCACGGCCCGCTATCCGGGGGTCGTGCTCGGCGCGGAGGCGGCGCGGCGGCTCGGGCTGGACCGGGCGGGCGGGCAGGTGTGGATCGGCGGGCGCTGGTTCGTCGTGCTCGGTGTGCTCCGGGCCGCGGAGCTGGCGCCGGAGATCGATCGCTCGGCTCTTGTGGGGTGGGACGCGGCGCGCCGTTACCTGGGCTTCGACGGGCATCCGACGACGATCTACGAGCGGTCGGCGGACGCGTCCGTGGCCGATGTCCGGGCCGTCCTCGCCCGGACGATCAGCCCGGAGCGTCCGGAGGAGGTCGAGGTCAGCAGGCCCTCGGACGCGCTGGCGGCCAAGGCGGCCGCGACCGGCGCGTTCACCGGGCTGCTGCTCGGGCTCGGGGCCGTCGCGCTGCTCGTCGGCGGGGTCGGTGTCGCGAACACGATGGTGATCTCGGTGCTGGAGCGGCGCCGGGAGATCGGGCTGCGCCGCTCGCTCGGCGCGACGCGCGGGCAGGTCAGGACGCAGTTCCTCGCCGAGTCGCTGCTGCTGTCGGCGTTCGGCGGTGCGGCCGGTGTCGTGCTCGGCGCGGCGGTGACCGCGGGATTCGCCTGGTGGAAGGGCTGGCCGCCGGTCGTGCCCGGGTGGGCGCCCGCCGGCGCGCTCGCCGCGACGCTGGTGATCGGGACGGTCGCGGGACTGTACCCGGCGATGCGTGCGGCGCGGCTGCCGCCGACCATCGCCCTGGCCGCGGCCTGACCCTGGATCGCTCTGGCGAACGGGTGCATGATTGGGACACCGATGTCGCTGTTCCGCCCGGGGGAGGTGTCCTCACAGCCATGCCGGTGCCACGCCCGCTCCGTGAGCGCTGCCGGGAGTTCCTTGGCAGCGAAGGGGCGATCCGCTACATCTTCCCCGCGATGGCCTACGGCGGCGGCGCGGGGTTCATCTTCGTCGTCACCGACGAGCAGGTCGCGGTGATCTCCACCGGCGCGATGAGCCGCAGCACGCCGAAGACCGTCTGGGGCAGCTATCCGCGCGGCACCCGGATCGGGCCGGTGGAGACCGGCGTCGGCGCGTCGTTCGAGTTCGCCGGCGCGACGTTCGAGCTGGACGACGAGTACGTCGCGGTGATCAACGCGGCCGACGCCGAGATCTTCTCCCGCGACAGCCTCCCGAAGGACCCGCTGCCCGACCTCTAAGCTGCCCGACGGCTAAGCTGCCCGACGTCTAAGGGGTCACCGGCTCGGTGGCCTTGGGCTTGGCGGGCCTGGCCGGGGACGACGTGCCGCGCAGGAACAGCGTCATCACCGGCACCAGGTAGGCGGCCCACATGACCAGTTGCAGCCAGGTGATCTGCGGGGTGACGTTCAGGACGCCCTGCACGACGGTCTGCATCCAGTCGCCTGCCTCGCCGAACTTGGCGAAGAACGTGTGCGGTTCGAGGGCGACGGAGTTCAGGCCGGGGAACACCTCGGCCTCCTGGAGGTCGTGGAAGCCGTAGCCGAACACGCCCGCGGCGACGACGATCAGCGCGGCGCCCGTCCAGGTGAAGAACCGCTTGAGGTTGATCTTGAGGCCGCCGCGGTAGAGGAGGTAGCCGAGCGCGACGGCGACGGCGAGGCCGGTCAGGGCCCCGATGATCGGCTGTGTGGAACCGCCAGTGGAGCTGGAGATGTTCGTCCAGAGGAACAGCGCCGTTTCCAGGCCCTCGCGACCGACGGCTAGGAAGGCGACGGCGGTGAGCGCGAGCGGACCGACGTCCAGCGCGCCCTCCAGCTTGCCCTCAAGCTCCGCCTTCATGAACCTGGCCGCCTTGCGCATCCAGAAGACCATCCAGGTGACCAGGCCCACCGCGACGATCGACAGGATGCCGCCGAACAGCTCCTGCGTCTTGAACTGCATCTCCGAGGACGCGGCGCTCAGCGCGATCCCGAACCCGGTGGCGAGCGCGACGGCCGTGGCGATCCCCGTCCAGACGGGGACGAGGGCGCGGCGGTTGCCGGTCTTGACGAGGTAGGCGATGAGGATGCTCACGACCAGCGCGGCCTCAAGGCCCTCGCGCAGCCCGATGAGGAAGTTGCCCACGAACATCGCCGCGCTCCTCCGAATCACCCAGCAGGTCAGCCGACTTTAGGCAAACCTAACCTAAGCCAGTGTGGGTCGCTCGGGCGGCCCCGGCAAGGGCGCTCAGAGATCCCCTTTGCACTCCAGGCGGTGGAAGGCGCGGGCGAGGGGCTGCGCGGTGAGCTCGACCTGCCAG
>JBOHBY010000057.1:0-1636 GCA_050698635.1 Spirillospora sp. | reverse complement strand
CTGCTGGTGTCGGCGTTCATGCCGTGGGCGCGGGCGCAGGCGGTCGTGGAGCTGTTCGGCCAGCCGATCGGCCGGGACCTCGGCAGCGTGGCCGGGATCGACGCGGCCGACATGGTGCTGGCCGTCCCGGTCCTGGCGGTGGTCGCGATCGCGCTCGCCTTCGGCGACCTGGTCGGGCGGGACGCGCGGATCGGCGGTCTCGCCGCGATCCCCGCCACGCTCGCGCTGCTGGTCTGCGGGATCTTCGTGCTGCGGCTCGGCGACGTCCGCGACAACCTGCCCCAGACCGGGCTGGACGTCGGCTACCAGATCACCGTCCGTTACGGCTGGTACCTGGCGGTCATCGCGTCGCTGCTGGTGGTCGGGTTCAGCCTGGCCCGTCCGATCGGCGACCGGGTCACCAGGCCGCGTCCGCAGCAGGAACAACCGCAGTATGTAGACCCGCGGTACTACACAGGTCAGCAGTACTACTACTCCCCCGACGACGAGCCCGAATCAGGGGCGCCGCAGAAAGATCAGTCGTAGAAGCCGAGGCGGCGGAGTTGCTTGGGGTCGCGCTGCCAGTCCTTCAGGACGCTGACGCGCAGGTCGAGGAAGACCTTGGTGCCGAGCAGCGCCTCGATCTGCCGCCGCGCCGCCGCGCCGACCTCGCGGAGCCGCGTCCCCTTGTGCCCGATGATGATCCCCTTCTGGCTGGGACGCTCGACGTACAGGTGCGCGTAGACGTCGACGAGGTCGTCGCGTCCCTCGCGGGGCGTCATCTCGTCCACGACGACGGCGATGGAGTGGGGCAGCTCGTCGCGGACGCCCTCCAGCGCCGCCTCCCTGATCAGCTCGCCGATCAGGACCTGCTCGGGCTCGTCGGTGAGGTCGCCCTCCGGATAAAGCGGCATGCCCTCCGGCAAGTGCGAGATCAGCAGGTCGCCGACCAGGCCGACCTGGAAGCCCTGTTCGGCCGAGCACGGGACGATGTCGGCGAACTCGCCCAACCGGCCGACCGCGAGGAGCTGTTCGGCGACCCGCTCCGGCGAGGCGAGGTCGGTCTTGGTCACGATCGCGACGACCGGTGTCTTCCTCACGCCCGCGAGCTCCCGCGCGATGTACTTGTCGCCGGGGCCGACGGGCTGGTCGGCGGGGACGCAGAACCCGATCGCGTCGACCTCGGTCAGCGTGGACCGGACGAGGCTGTCGAGCCGCTCCCCGAGCAGCGTCCGCGGCTTGTGCAGGCCGGGGGTGTCGACGACGACGAGCTGCGCGTCCGGGCGGTGCACGATCCCGCGGATCGCCCGCCGGGTCGTCTGCGGACGGCTGCTGGTGATCGCGACCTTGGTCCCGACCAGCGCGTTCATCAGGGTCGACTTGCCGACGTTCGGCCGTCCGATGAAGCAAGCGAACCCGGCCCGATGCCCCTCGGGCGCCCCGTCTCCCAGAGTCGTCACCCCCCAATTGTCGCCCACCGTCCGGCGCGGTCCCGCCATCCGGTCGGCGGCTCCGGTCAGGCGGCGGGGATGCCGAGGCGGGTGAGGGAGGCGTTCGCCTCCTCGACCCAGTGGGCCGCCGTCGCGGCGCGGGCGACCTCGGCGGCCTGCCGGTAGTGACCGGCGGCGATCTCCGCCGGACGTTCGAGGAACACGGC
>JBOHBY010000056.1:0-3523 GCA_050698635.1 Spirillospora sp. | reverse complement strand
GCCCCGGCCGGACGGGGTTCGAGCGGCCGGGCGTAGGCGGCGAGCATGGGCAGCAGCGAAAGCCGCCGCCGGTGCGGCGGCAGCCCGCGCAGCGCCGAGGCGAACCGCGCCGCCCACTCCTCGTGGTCGTCGAACCGGACGATGGGACGCCCCATGTCGATCAGCCAGTCGACGACCTCGTCCAGGGAGACCCCGTCGTCGACGGCGTTGACCGTGTTGTAGGTGACATACCCGGCGGAGGGCCGGGCGGTGAGGGCGCTGATCGCGTCGGTCGTGAAGTCGACCGGCAGGCCGCCGTAGTGGGCGCGCTGCCGTCCGCCGTCCGGGCCGAGCCGGTAGAACGAGCGCGGCGCGAGGCCCGTCGCGAGGACGCTGACGAGCAGCCGCGTGAACCGGTCGGGCAGGTTCAGCACGCCCGGCAGGCCGCTGTGCGCGAGGACCATCCCCGGCCGGAACACCGTGACGGGCAGGCCCGTGCGGTGGTGTGCCTCGCGCAGCAGCACCTCGCCCGCCCACTTGCTGACCGCGTAGCCGCCCGCGTCGGAGCCGTCGTCCAGCCGGCGCGGGCCGCCCGCGCGGACGTCGGCGTCCTCGTCGAGGAAGGTCTCGTCGGGTTCGAGCGCGGCGGCGATGGTCGACAGGTAGGTGACGTGCTTCGTCGGACCGGTGAGAGCCAGTTCCACCATCCCGGCCGTCGCGACGACGTTCGGCGCGAACAGCCTGCTGTAGGGCAGCACATGGTTGACCAGGGCGGCCGCGTGGACGATCCGGCCGGTCTCGTCCGCCAGCCGCCGCCACGTCTTGGCGTCGAGGCCGAACCTTGGCGCCGACACGTCGGCGGCCAGCACGTCCAGCCGCTCCGCGGCGGCGGTCTCCAGCCGGTCGTCCTGGCCGCCCGCCGCGGTGCGCAGGCCGTCCAGCACGCGCCGTCTGGCGGTGTCGTCGTCGGCCGCGCGGGCCAGGACGGTCACCCGCTCACCGCCGTCGCGGAGCCGGTCAAGCGCCAGGAACCGGCCCAGATAACCGGTCGCGCCGGTGAGCAAGGTACCGCCATCCGCGGCAGGGCCGGACGACACGGCGGACAGAACGTGCGCGTCGAAGAACCGGTCGAGCGTCAGCTCCCGGGCCCGCACAACGGTGGCTCCCGTCCCGTGCACGGACGCGAACGTCGCCGCCGTCCACCCGCCGACATCGCCGGGATCGCGCAGCCGCTCGGCGATCCCGGCGAGGGTCGCCTCGGGCCCGAGGACGGCCTGAACCGGAATCTCCCGATCGAAGACCTGCTCCAAGACGGTCGTCAGCGTGTGCGCGGCAAGGGAGTCGCCGCCCAGGTCGGCGAAGACGTCGTCCGGCCGGACGCGGGCGACGGGCAGGCCCAGCGTGATCCGCACGGCGGCGAGGACGGTCTCCAGCGGCGGCGCGTCCCGGCCTGCCTCCCGCAGCGCCGCGAACCGCCGCGCCCGGTCTTCGGCGATCTCGCCGTACAGGCGCTCCAGCCGCCCGCCGTAGCGTTCCTTGAGCGCGGGCCGCAGCGGTTTCCCGATCCCCGACAGCAGCCCGTTCCCGACACTGAACGGGCTCCGTTCGATGATCAGATCGTGGGGCACCTCGTAAGGAGCGAGACCGGCCCCAGCACCCAGCTCACGAACCGAGTCAAGGACTTCCACACGCGCGCCCGCGTCACCGGCCCTCTCCAGCAACTCCGGGTCGGGGACCACCACCCCGAGCAGAAACGCCTGCCCAGGATTGCCGTAGAGATAGATCTGGCGGATCGACGGGCTCGTCGCGAACAGCGCCTCCAGCCGGGACACGGCGACGAACTCGCCCTGCGACAGCTTGACGACGGTGCTGATCCGGTCGACGTAGGCGAGCCGGTCGGGCTCCAGCTCGGCGAACACGTCGCCGGTGCGGTAGTAGCCGTCCTCGTCCAGGGACGACCCGGGCCGCTTGTAGTAGCCGGGCACCAGCCCCACCGACCTCAGCCGCAGCTCGCCGCGCGGATACGGCTTGTCGGTCGAGAAGTAGCCGAGCTCCGGGACGTCGGCGAGCCGGTAGTCCAGAACCGGCGGGCGCTGGACACGCTGGTCGACGACCACCGCCCGCGTCGTCTCCGTCGACCCGTACCGGTCGGAGACCCCGATGCCGAGCACCGACGCCATGAACGCCCGCGCCGCCTCCCCCAGCGGTGCGCTGCCGCAGCTGGCGCTGACGACCCGGCCACCGAGCACCTGATCCCTGACCACGGCGAGCGCTTCGGCCTCGGGATCGGAGCGGCCCTGGAGTTCGAGGCGTCCGGCCTCCAGCAGATACCGCTGCTGGATCAGGTCGCAGATCCGCGGCACCAGGCTCAGCACGGTGGGCCGCGCGAGCCTGATGTCCTCCAACAAAGCCGACAGATCGGCGCGACCGGTGAAGTAGCCGATGCCGCCCGAGGCCAGCCCGTAAACCAGCCAGCCGCGACCGTTCACATGACTCATCGGCATGTAATGCAACAGGATCATCGGCAGCGGCCCGCCGCCCGCCGCCCGCGCATTGGCCGTTCCACCGCGGCCGGTCTGCCAATACCGCGTGATCATCGACGCGGTGTAGACGGCACCCTTGGGCGTGCCGGTGCTCCCGGACGTGTAGATCAGGGCGGCCGGCCGGTCGGGGTCGGGGTCACGGCAGGGCTCCACGGACGGCAGCCGGGCGCCGGACGACAGCTCGTCCTCGAACGCCGCCACCGAGGCCCGGCCGTCGAGCCGGCGCAGGGCCGAGCCGAGGGCGTCGCGATGGTCGTCGACTCGGGGATCGTGGTCGAAGACCACCAGTCGTTCGATCGCGTCACAGCCCAGAACGGCGTCGACCGCCAGCCCGAGCGAGCCCGTATCGACGGCGAGCAACCGTGGCCGCGTCTCCGCGAGGACGGGCGCAAGCCGTTCAACCGAGGAGCCGAGCGGCAACGGGACGGGCACCGCCCCCAGATACATACAAGCCAGATCGATCACGGCATGGTCGACATCGGTGAAACCAAGCACGGCAACAAGGTCGCCTGCGTCCAACCACTGCGACCAGGCCGCGGCGAGCGCCCGCACCCGTCGCCATAACTCGGCATAACTCACGGTCTCAAACCGGGGCAGAAGCTCATGAACGGCCCGCCCATCGACACCGTCACGAACGACCCGGATCGCACGCCTGCCGAGTGCCGGACGATCCGCGTAGCCGTCCATCACCGCCGCGATGGTGCCGACGAGATCACCGTCCGCACTCGCGATCGTCTCAGCGACCCGTGGATCGGGAACGGCCTGGGCGAACTGGCGGTCGTCCGCCAGAAGCGCCGCCACCCTTGCCGCGAATTCCGACCCCGCCGAATGGTCCGGCCGCTCAGACATATGCGCTCACATCCAGGTGATCTGGGCTCGTGATCTCACGTTCAGTTTGCGCAGGACCTTGGCCACATGCTGTTCGACGGTCCGGGTCGACAGGACGAGGGCGTCGGCGATCTGCCGGTTGGTGTGGCCGAGCGCCACCAGCCGGGCCACCT
>JBOHBY010000055.1:0-1857 GCA_050698635.1 Spirillospora sp. | reverse complement strand
TGCTGGCGCTGTGCCGGCGCCCGTACGCGCTCGCCGACCTCGCCTCGGACCTGGACCTGCCGTTCGGCGTGGTCCGCGTCCTGGCCGGTGACCTGCTCGACTCGGGCCTGCTGGACGTCCAGCGCTGGTCCGCGCCGTCCGCCCCCGGTCCGCTCGGCAGCGGCCCGGTCCCCGCCGTCGCGCCGCACCATGACCCGAACCTGCTCAGGAGGGTGCTCGATGAACTCCGCGCGCTCTGACTCCCCGCCCGCCACGGACGAACACGAGGAACACGACGAACGGGTGGACGGGCCGCGCGTCGCGCTGAAGATCCTCGTCGCCGGCGGGTTCGGCGTCGGGAAGACGACGCTGGTCGGCGCGGTCAGCGAGATCCGCCCGCTGCGCACCGAGGAGGCGCTGACCGACGCGGGCGCCGGCGTCGACGACCTCGACGGCGTCGCCGCCAAGACGACCACCACCGTCGCGATGGACTTCGGCCGCATCACCCTGCGCGACGGCGTCGCGATCTACCTGTTCGGGACGCCGGGCCAGGAGCGGTTCTGGTTCATGTGGAACGAGCTGTCGCGCGGCGCGCTCGGCGCGGTCGTCCTCGCGGACACGCGGCGGCTGACGGCGAGCTTCGCCTCGATCGACTACTTCGAGCAGAAGGGCACCCCGTTCGTGGTGGCCGTCAACTGCTTCGACGACGCCGAACGCTACGACGAGCCCGAGGTCAGGACGGCCCTGGACATCGACGCGCACGTGCCCGTCCTGCTGTGCGACGCGCGCCGCGCGGTGTCGGCGAAGCAGGTGCTGGTGTCGCTGGTCGAGCACGCGCTCCGCCTGGCGGGCGGTACCAGCCCCCGCCCCTAGCCGCCTCTCGCCGGCGGTCAGTCCTCGTCTTCGGGCAGGGGCGGGCGCATGATGATCTCGTCCACCCCGACGTCGTGGCCGTCGGCGCATCTGACCTGGGTCGTCACGGCCTCGCCGCAGCCGGCGTGGGTCAGCCTGACCTGGCGGCCCTCGTCGCCTGGCAGGTAGATCTCGCCCCATTCCATGAGCCCGACGAGGGTCGGCGCGAGGTCCAGGCCCATCTTCGTCAGGTGGTACTCGTAGCGCGTGCGCTGGCCCGGTTCCTGGTAGGGCTCGCGGCTGAGCAGTCCGGCCTCGACGAGGTGACGCAGGCGTGCCGTGACGGCCGATTCGGTCATCTCGAGATTGCGGACGAAGTCACCGAACCGGTTGGTCCCGAAGTAGGCCTCGCTGAGCACCAGCACCGCCGACGGCGGTCCGAGCGCGGCCAGCGTCCTCGCGACCGGGCAGTTCTGCATCGACCAGCTGTCGCGGTCGGCGAAGTGCCCCTCAAGTGCGATTGTCACCCGTCCACTATAAACCTGCTGACTTTGCTTGACCAAAGTCAGGGTGCTCGCTAGCCTCCCTGACTATGGTGGAACAAAGTCAGGTACGCCGTCAGCGGCTGGGGCCGGTGCTCGCGGTGCTCTCCGTCGCCTCCTTCATGGCGGGCCTCGACCTGTTCATCGTCAACGTCGCGTTCGACGACATCGGCCGCGACTTCGCCGGACGCCCGATGGCCGACGTGTCCTGGGTGCTCAACGGGTACGCGATCGTGTTCGCCGCGCTGCTCGTCCCGCTCGGACGGCTCGCCGACCGCTACGGCCGCAAGCCCGGACTCATCGCCGGTCTGGTCGTCTTCACCGTCGCCTCGCAGGCGTGCGCCGTCGCGCCGTCCCTGTGGTGGCTCGTCGCGTTCCGGGTCGTGCAGGCCGCCGGCGCGGCGCTGCTCATTCCCACCAGCCTCGGGCTCCTGCTGTCGGTGTACCCGGCCGCGCGCCGGGCGGGCGCGGTGCGGATCTGGTC
>JBOHBY010000054.1:0-4805 GCA_050698635.1 Spirillospora sp. | reverse complement strand
CCTCGACACCGAACTCCTCCTTCATCCGGTCGACGAGGATCTCCAGGTGGAGCTCGCCCATGCCGCCGATGACGGTCTGCCCGCCGTCGTCGTGGACCCGGAAGGACGGGTCCTCCTCCGACAGCAGCCGGATGGCGGTGCCCAGCCTGTCCAGGTCGGCCTTCGACCTCGGCTCGACCGCGACCTCGATGACGGGGTCCGGGAAGTCCATCGACTCCAGGATCACCGGATGCGCCTCGTCGCACAGCGTCTCGCCGGTCGTGGTCTGTTTCAGGCCCATGACCGCGACGATGTCGCCGGCGCCCGCCGATCCGATCTCCTCCCGGTCGCCCGCGTGAACGCGGTAGATCTTGCCGATCCGCTCCTTGCGCCCCTTGACGCTGTTCAGCACCGAGGCGCCGGACTCCAGCCGACCGGAGTAGATCCGGACGAACGTGAGCCGCCCCAGATACCGATCGCTCATGATCTTGAAGGCGAGCGCGGTGAGGGGCGCGACGTCGGCGCCGCCCGGCGTGCTGGGGACGTCCAGCGGGGACGGCAGGTAGCGCGCGACCGCGTCCAGGAGGGGCTGGACGCCCTTGTTCTTGAACGCGCTCCCGCAGAACACCGGTGTCACGGCCGACGTGAGCGTGAGCCGCCGGATCGCCGCATGCAGCTGCTCCCGCGACGGCTCCACACCGTCCAGGTACACCTCCATGAACTCCTCGTCGTGCTCGGCCACCGTCTCGACCAGCGCGGATCGCAGGCGCCTGACGTCCGCGGCCATGCCGGACGGGACGTCCACGACCGCGTGCCCTTCCTCCGGCCAGACGTGCGCCCGCCCGGACACGAGGTCGACGACGCCCTCGAACGCGTCCTCCGACCCGATCGGAACCTGCATGACCAGCGGGACGACCCCGAGCCGCTCCCGGATCATGTCCACGCAGCGGTCGAAGTCGGCGCCGGCGCGGTCGAGCTTGTTGACGAAGCAGATCCGCGGCACGCCGTACCGGTCGGCCTGCCGCCACACCGTCTCCGACTGCGGTTCGACGCCCGCGACGCCGTCGAACACCGCCACGGCGCCGTCGAGGACGCGCAGGCACCGTTCGACCTCGATCGTGAAGTCGACGTGTCCTGGCGTGTCGATCAGGTTGATGGTGTGCTCGGCGCCGTCGACCGTCCAGTGGCAGGTCGTGGCGGCGGACGTGATCGTGATACCGCGCTCGCGCTCCTGTTTCAGGAAGTCCAGCGCGGCGGCGCCGTCGTGGACCTCGCCGATCCGGCGGGACACGCCGGTGAAGTACAGCACGCGCTCGGCGGTCGTCGTCTTTCCGGCGTCGATGTGCGCCATGATCCCGATGTTGCGAACCTTGGAAAGCGCAAGGAATGTCGTTGTCATCGGGAATCCTCCTGGTTCTCTCTGATGACGACCGCCGCAGGACAAGATCGTCTCTTTGCGGCAAGCGGCACCGTATCGGCGGAGAACCGGCGGACGCCAAGGGTTTTCCGCGGAGTCCGCGCAGGAGGAGGCCCTGTTCAGGGAGGCGTGACGGGCGGGGTGCCGTGGGTGTGGAACGACTCGATCGTCTTCAGGCCCCAGGCCTGGCCCTTCGCGCGTTCGGCCTCGGTCCAGGTGATCGTCTTCCAGTCGGGCGCCAGGATCAGGCGGGCGCACGGGTTGCACAGCTCGACGCGGTTCCCGCCCGGCTCGTAGACGTAGAGGAAGAACGTCTGCTGGATGGCGTGCTTGTGCGGACCGGTCTCGATGAAGACGCCCTGGTCGAGGAAGATGTCGGCGGCGCGGAGGATGTCCTCGCGGGTGTCGGTGGCGAACGCGATGTGGTGCAGGCGGCCGTTGCTGCGCGTCCAGTCGCGGGTGTAGACGAGGTCGTAGGACTTGTTGGTGAAGGTGACCCAGCGTCCGGCGATGGTGCCGTCGTCCAAGCGGATCTGCTCGGTGGGGTGCCCGCCGAGGACGTCGCGCAAGAAGTCGGTGGACGGTTCGACGTCGGCGGCCAGGAAGTTGACGTGGTCGAGGCGCCGGACGCAGACGCCCAGCGCCGGATACGCCTGCGCCTGGTTCTTCAGCGACGGCGCCAGCTCCGGCGGCGCCTGGTACCACTCCGACTCCCAGTAGATCTCCAGCTCGTGGCCGTCGGGGTCGCGGAACACGTAGGTGGGGCCGAGTCCGGGGTCGCCGTCGCGCCAGCCGATGCCGAGGCCCGCGTCCTGGATGGCCTTGACGCGCCGGTCGAGCGCCTCCTGGGAGGACGCGCGCAGGCCCGTCCGCCGGATGCCGGACGTCGTGTGCGCGGTGAGCTTCAACGTGTGCTGCTCGTAGTCGTCCCACGTGCGCAGATACACCGAGTCGCCGTCGGTTCCGTTCACGGTGAGGCCCATGACGCGGGTGAAGAACCACAGGCTCTTCTCCGGTTCGGGCGTCAGCAGCTCGACGTGCGCGACGTGCGCGATCTCATGCTTGATGGTCATGTGCGGCTCCGTGGGAAGACTGTGCCGTCGAAGAGTTTGCGCGCCGTGCGGACGACGCCCGCCCGCCGGACGGTCGTGCCGTCGAGGTCGACCGCCACGTCCAGTCGGCCGGTGGGGTGCTCGATGCTCATCGGCTCCCCCGGCGGCGGAAGGTCGGCGAGGTCGCGGCCGACCGCGCCGTCGATCAGCAGCGCGGTGCCGACGGTGACGGCGCCGAGCACGCCGATCGAGGTGTGGACGCGCAGCGGGATGAACGTGCGGGTGCAGATCATGCCGCCGTCGCGGGGCGGCGCGACGAGGGTCGTCTTCGGGACCGAGGCGCCCGACACGTCGCCGAGCCCCATCAGCTCACCCGCCCGCAGCCGCAGCGACTGGACGCGGTCGCGCAGCCGGGCCAGCTCGTCCGGGCTCTCGTACCCGGTGACGCCGAACGACGACGCGGCGGCGACGACCACCGGCATCCCGTTGTCGACGCAGGTCACCCCGATGCCGTCGATCACGTCGCGGGGACGGCCGGTGGGCAGCAACGCCCCGCACGTCGATCCCGCCGTCCCCGCGAAGTCGAGACGGATCGGGGCGGCGGTGCCGGGCACGCCGGAGATCGCCGTCTCGCCGCTGTCGTATTCGACGGCGCCGCCGGGCGTCGGGAACGTGGCGGTGGCGATGCCATCGGAATTGACCATGCGAATACGGACGCTCGTGTGCTCGCCGCCCGCCTCGACCAGGCCGCGCTCGACGGCGAACGGCCCGATCCCCGCGAGGATGTTCCCGCAGTTCTGCCGGTCGGTGACGGTCGGCTCCTCCACGCCGAGCTGGAGGAACAGGTAGTCGACGTCGGCGGCCGGGTCATCGGAGCGGGACACGACCGCGACCTTGCTGGTCAGCGGGTGCGCGCCGCCGATCCCGTCGATCTGGCGGGGGTCGGGCGTGCCCATGACGCGCAGCAGCAGGTCGTCGCGTTCGGCGGGGTCGGACGGCAGGTCGTCCGCCAGGAAGTAGGCGCCCTTGGACGTGCCGCCGCGCATCATCATGCAGCGCACGCCGTTCATGGGCCCTCGTATTCGACGTATTCCACGTATTCCACGCCGAGTTCCGGCAGCCGGGCGCGGAGCCCGTAGCGGTCGAGGCCCAGCTCGCCGCGCCGGAACGCCTCCCGCGTCGCCTCCTCCTTCGCGGCCCGGGCACGAGCTGCGCCGAGCGCGCTCGCGGCGTCCTCGCGCCGCACGCGAAGCACCCCGTCGTCATCGGCCAGAACGGTGTCGCCCGGCCTCACGACCTGACCGCCGATCGTCACCGGGACGTTCACCGAGCCGGGCGTCGCCTTCACCGTCCCCTGCGCGCTGACGGCCGCCGACCACACCGGGAAGCCCATCGCGTGCAGTTCGGCGACGTCCCGCACCCCCGCGTCGATGACGAGCCCGCGCACGCCCCGGTACTGGAGCGCGGTCGCGAACAGCTCGCCGAACATCCCGTCCGTGGACGGCGACGTGGTCGCCACGACCAGCACGTCACCGGGACGGCACTGCTCAACCGCGACATGGATCATCAGGTTGTCACCCGGCCAGGACAGCACCGTCACCGCCGAACCACCGATCCGGGACCCGAGATGCACCGGCCGGATCGACGGGCCGAGATAGCCCGTCCGGCCCATGGCCTCGTGGACGGTCGCGACCCCGAACCCGGCGAGCGCGTCCACCAGATCGCCATCAGCGCGCGGCGGGTTCGTGACGACGACCGTTTTCATGCCGACACCGTCCTCACGCCAGCACCGCCGTCGTCTGCGGGTACAGCCGGACGTACGCCTCGGCCCTCGTGTCGTGCGGCAGCCCGAGATTCGGGCCCGCGTTCCGCTTCAGCTGCACACCACGCCGTTTCGCCAGCTCGGTGTAGTACTCCCACATGTGGACCTGGGCGGGCAGGCACTCCATCGCCTTGCGCTTCCGCTCGAACACCGGCGTGATGTCGAGCAGCACGTCCGGTTTGAAGTCGCACTGCTCCGGCTGGTGCGGCTCGAAGAAGAAGACCGGAGGCGCGCCAAGCGGATCGCCTGGCGCGTCGTACCCGATCGCCTGCGCGAGCACCCGCGCCTGGAGCGCCATCCGCGCCGCCGCCGGATGGTCGCCGTTGTACGGATCGGCCAGCGTGTGCGTCAGCACGACCGCCGGCTCGAACTCCCGGTACACACGGACGAGCCTGTCCACCAGCTCCGGCGTCTCGCGCAGCGGGTAGTCGCCGGCGTCCAGGAACTCGATCTCCGCGCCGAGTTCGGCCGCGGCGGCCTCGGCCTCGCCGCGCCGCAGGTCCTTGATCTCGTCCAGGCCCTTGCCCTCGCGCCA
>JBOHBY010000053.1:0-1631 GCA_050698635.1 Spirillospora sp. | reverse complement strand
GCCGATGACGAGCGCGGCGGCGCCGTCCGGGAGCGCCTCGTCGCGCAGCGGGTCGAAGACGGCCACATCGGCGCCCGCCGCGCGCAGCAACTCGGCATGCTCGGCGTAGGAGAAGGTGAACGCCCGCCCGCCCGCCACGGCGACCACCGGACACCCCGGCACCGCCTCCACCTCCTCGGACGGATCCCAGGCCCGGCCCGGCAGCGGGGGAGCGGTGGCGGCGAGCCGCATCAGCGCGTCCAGGTCGCAGGAGCGGGCGACCAGGTCGCCGAGCCGCTCCAGGGTCCGCACGGCCTCCGCCCTGTGCTCGGCCGCCGGGATCAGGCCGAGATGCCGGGACGGCGTCACGACCGCGTCGTCGCGGCGGACGGCGCCGAGCACCGGCACGCCCGTGGCCTCCAGCGCGTCCCGGCACAGCTCCTCGTGCCGGTCCGACCCGACCCGGTTGAGGACGACCCCGCCCACCCGGACGCCCGGCTCGAACGACGCGAACCCGTGCACGAGCGCCGCCACCGAACGGCTCTGCCGCGCCGCGTCCACCACGAGCACCACGGGCGCGGCGAGTAGCCGCGCGACATGGGCCGTAGACGCGAACCCGGTGCCGCCCTGCCCGTCGAACAGGCCCATCACGCCCTCGACCACGGCGACGTCGCATCCGGCGGCGCCATGCAGGAACAGCGGCTCCACCCGCTCCTCGCCGACCAGCCACGGGTCGAGGTTGCGGCCCGGACGTCCGGCCGCGAGCGCGTGGTAGCCGGGGTCGATGTAGTCGGGCCCGACCTTGTGCGGGGACACCTTCAGACCGCGCGCCCGCAGCGCCGCGACCAGCCCGGTCGCGACCGTCGTCTTCCCGCTCCCGGACGCCGGCGCCGCGACCACCAGCCGCGGGACGCGCCGGGCGGTCACCACTCGATGCCCCGCTGCCCCTTCTGCCCGGAGTCCATCGGATGCCGGACCTTGCCCATCTCCGTGACGAGGTCGGCGGCCTCGACGAGCCGCTCGGGCGCGTCCCGCCCGGTGACGACGACATGCTGGTCGCCGGGACGGCCGGTGAGCGTCTCCACCACGTCGTCGAGGTCGAGCCAGCCCCACTTGAGCGGGTAGGTGAACTCGTCCAGGACGTAGAAGCGGTGCGCCTCGGCGGCCAGGTCGCGCTTGATCTGCTCCCAGCCCTCCCGCGCGTTCGCGGCGTGGTCGTCCTCGGCGCCGGGCCGCCGGATCCACGACCAGCCCTCGCCCATCTTGTGCCAGGCCACCGGCCCGCCCTCGCCGCTGTCGCCCAGAACCCGCAGCGCCCGTTCCTCGCCGATCCGCCACTTCGCCGACTTCACGAACTGGAACACCGCGATCGGCCAGCCCTGGTTCCACGCCCGCAGCGCCATCCCGAACGCCGCCGTCGACTTGCCCTTCCCAGGACCGGTGTGGACGATCAGCAGCGGCCGGTTGCGGCGCTGCCGCGTGGTGAGGCCATCGTCGGGAACGGACTCCGGCTTTCCTTGAGGCATCTCAGGCCGCCTTCCGACGATCACGTTTTCGCTGGTCATGGACGACGCCGTCGAGGTCGCGGAGCGGAACGAGCCGCGCCCCGAGCGCGGCCGCGAGCCGTCCCGCCAGGCCGAGCCGGACGGGGC
>JBOHBY010000052.1:0-1766 GCA_050698635.1 Spirillospora sp. | reverse complement strand
GCCGAGCGCCGCGCCAAGGTCCAGCGGCAGCGGGACGCCGCCGCGAAGGTCACCGGCAGGGACTTCCCCTACGACAACGGACTTGAGGCGTTCAGCGGCGTCACCTGCACCGATGGACTGCACCCGAAGAACGCCGGGCAGTGGCCCGCGCTGACGGCGGCGTCCGACAAGCGCGCGCCCTACTTCGGACGGGCGTGGGGCTGGAGCAGCGTCCAGTGCGCCCGTGACTCCTGGACGGTCCGCGACGAGGACGCCTACACCGGCCCGTTCAACCGGCGGACGAACGCTCCCGTCCTGTTCGTCGGGAACTACTACGACCCGGCCACGAACTACAACGACGCGGTGTCGTCCAGCAAGCTGCTGCCCGGCAGCCGCCTGATATCGAGCAACAGCTGGGGGCACACTGCCTACGGCACCTCCGCGTGCGTGACGAACGCCGTCGACGCCTACCTCGTCGGCGGCACGCTGCCGCCCGCCGGCACGCTGTGCGTGGGCGACATCCAGCCGTTCGAGGAGGAACCCGAACTGGCGCTCGACACCAGGGGGCCCGTGGACGCCAGCGCGATGGCGGCCCGGCCGAGCGCCGCCTCGAAGCCCACCGAGCTGCCGCCGGTGGCGACGCGCGTGCCGACGTCCATCCTGCTCGGGACCCGGTGACCTGGGGCATGACCCGGTGACCTGGGGTTTGACCCGGTGATCTGAGCGATCACGGCGCCGGGTGAGCCGCCCCGACAAGGCCCACCCGGCGACCCCGCTCATCGGCCGGATCCGGCCCGCCCCGCGAACCGCGGGGGCCGGCTCCGGGCAGGTAGAATGATCATCTCGTACGGGACTCCCGAGAGGCTCCGACGCCCGCCAGGCGGCGAGGGTTCTCGGGAAAAAGGTGAAGTCACCCACAAAACCGCAGGTCAAAAATACCTTGATTGATCCGGCGGAAGCCCCGTACGCTCTAACGCGAGCAATCAACCGGCCCGCTGTCGCGGATCATGGATCCGCCGGTGCGGCCCGAGGAGCCAGGAAGGTGGTGAGCAGTCCGGTGATCAGCACGATATTCAAATCAGCCCCGTCCTGGACTGCCGCATGCCCTGGCGCCCCGCTACCCGTCTCCCCAGCCGCCTATGCGGAGACGTTCGGCCCGCGACCGCGCGACCCGCGCGGCGAGCGCGGCCTGAATCTGCGCTTTGAGCAGCGAATCCAGGATCAGGGGCGGAGTGTCTTCGACCACCTTCTCGAAGGCATGACCGTCCCGGCTCCGGCCACGGCCCACGTGGGCGTCACCGTCAAGGGTGGCGTGTCGGGTCCGTACCCCTGGAGGCAACCGGTTTAGCACCACACCGGCAAGCCCCCAGGCCGCGGATCCAGACCGGATCCGCGGCCTTCTTATTTGCCCAGACAACCCACCGACACGCCCGTTGAGATCCAACGAGAGGAACAAGGGTGACTGTGATGCAGGGGGCACTCGCAGTAAGCGAGGAGGACCTCACTCTTCCGTGCCGGACCGACCCGGAGCTGTTCTTCGCCGAGGCTCCCGCCGATGTCGAGCTCGCCAAGGCCCTGTGCCTGGAGTGCCCGCTCCGCAAGGAGTGCCTCGCCGGTGCGCTCGAGCGCAAGGAGCCCTGGGGCGTCTGGGGCGGCGAGCTGTTCGTCCGCGGTGTGATCGTTCCGCGCAAGCGGCCGCGTGGCCGTCCGCGCAAGCACCCGCGGCCCGACGAAGTGACCGTCTGATGCCGGCGACGCCGGCTCCCGCCGACCCCGGAGGCGCGGCC
>JBOHBY010000051.1:0-7380 GCA_050698635.1 Spirillospora sp. | reverse complement strand
GTGGACGATCGCGCGGGAACCGGCGGCCAGCGTCGCGGTCACGGGCTCCGGATTCCGCGTGCCGGTGTGCGAGGGCGGTGGTGACGCGATCGAGCCTGGCCATCGAGCCGGGCCCAGGAGCCCGGCGCCGATCGCGACCGTCATGGGGACGGCGAAGGGGACGCGGCCCAGAGCGGCCAGGACGACAACGAGCGCGACAGCGTACCCGGCCAGCGCACAGGCCAGGACACGTCCGGGCCGGGGCGAGCGGTCGAGGACGGCGCCGAGCAGCGGGCCGCGTAGCGCGGCGCTGACCGTGATGCCCGCGAGCAGGAACGACCCGGTCGCGGCCGGGGCGTCGACCAGGCGGCGTCGGTGTTGAACGGTCTGCTCGGGCGCACGCGCGGGCGGCTGCGCCTGACGTCGCACGATGGGCGGTCTCCCTGGTATCCGCACCTGGACGGCGATGACGACGCCCCCTGGGCGGAGTGGTTCCTGGCCTCGTCCTGCCTGGCGCTCACGGTCCTGATCTGGGACCGGCAGCGTCCGCCCGGCGGGATCTGCGCGTCACCCGGTTGCTCGAACGTCTACCTCACGCAGGGCAGTGGCCCGCCTCGCCGGTACTGCTCCCGCCGCTGCGCGACCAGGGACCGGGTCGCGGCGCACAGGAGGAAGACGCCCGGCTAGGGCCGTGCTCTGATCAGAGCTGGGATCAGGTCGGTCGCTGGGCGCCGCGCCGCTGCTCGGCTTCGAGTTCGTCCGCGAGGGCTGATCGTTCGGCCTGATGCCGGGCGAGGAGTGCGGCGCTGAAGTCACCCCACGACGCGTCCTGTTCCGGAGTCATCTGCGCTCCGTGGACTTCGGATTCGACATCGGGATGCGCGTCGAGGAATTCCGCGAACAGCCGGCCCATCTCCTGGCTGTGCCGCCGGTTGAGCTTGATGCGTCGCGGGTCCATCGTTCTCACGCCTCCATTGTTCGCATGCCTTTGGCGGATCGTCGTGAGCGCCGGTGGGCGAAGGCGTCCAAGCCTAGGGGCGCGACGTCGCCGGGCGGTCTTCGGGGCGGTCTTCGGGGCGGACGCGCAGGGCGATCATGGCGATGTCGTCGGTGCCGGTGGTGGGCATGGCGTCCAGGAGGCCGTCGCAGAAGTCGTCCAGGGGGCGGGGCGCGAGCTCGGAGGCGTGCCGGCGGAGCCGGTTCAGGCTGGTGTCGAGGTCCTCGCCGGGGCGTTCGATGAGGCCGTCGGTGTAGAGCAGCAGGGTGGAGCCGGGCGGCAGCGGTTCGATCGCGCTGTTGTAGGGCTCGTCCAGCGGGGAGCCGAGCAGGGGGTCGGCGACGTCGTCCAGGAAGTGGCCGTCGCCGCCGGCGGTGATCAGGAGCGGTGGTGGATGGCCGGCGACGGCGTAGTTGAGCTGCCACCGTCCGGGCCCGGTCTCCTCGACACGCGACAGGATGCAGGTCGCCGTGGCCTCGGGGTCCACCGTCTCCATGGCGGTGTTGAGGCGGCGGAGGATCTCGCAGGGCGGGGTGAGGCGGTCGGCGGTCAGGACGCGCAGCATGTTGCGCAGCCGACTCATTTCCACCGCGGCGGCCAGGTCGTGTCCGGCGACGTCGCCGATGACCAGCGCGGTCGCGCCGTCCGGCAGGACGAACGCGTCGTACCAGTCGCCGCCGACCCCGGCCGCCGCGGGGCTGGCCAGGTATCGGGCCACGAGTTTCAGGTCGGCGAGTTCGGGCGGGTCGGCGAGCAGGCTGTGCTGGAGGGCCAGGGCGAGCTGCTGGCTGCGGTAGTACTGGACGGCGCCGCTCAGCGCGTCGTGGGTGTGGTTGAAGATCTGCTTCATGAGGGCGATGTCGTCCGGACCCAGGGGCTCGCGGTCGCCGAGGCGGGCGGCGGTGACGGCCGCGGCCACGGTCCCGTCGACGATCACCGGCATCAGCACGGCGCTTGTCGCCTTGGCCTCGGTCATCCAGGCGATGGTGGTTTGGGGCAGCAGGTCGACGGGCGGACGGCCGGGCGGGAAGGTGCGGTGCAGTGGACGGCGCCGCTTGATCGCCTGGGCGAACCCGCTGTCGGGGGAGAAGCGCTCCTCGCCGGTCGGCGGCTTGCGGCGGACACCGCCCCGCGACGCGGTGGCGATGCGGTGCGTGACGATCGGGGCGCCCGCCGGACGGTCGACGAGGTCGGGCAGCAGATGCACGCCGCACCCGTCGGCGAGCTCGGGGACGAGCACCTCGGCGAGCGCGGCGAACATCCCGGCCAGCTCGGTCTGCTCCCCGGCCGCCGCCGCGGCGCGGTCGAGCAGTTCCCTGCGCTGGCGCTCCTGCCACTGGTCCTCGATATCGGTGCAGGTGCCGACCCATTCGACGACGACGTCGTCCTCGAACACGGGCGTGGCCTGCACGTCGAAGTGCCGGTACTGGCCGTCCCGCGTGCGGACCCGGTACGTGTAGTGCCACGGACGCGGGGTCTGCGCGCACGCCCTTCTCCATGACCGCAGCGCCGCCTCACGGTCGTCGGGGTGCAGCATGTCGGACCAGCCGTCGCCCCGGTATCCCTTCCAGGACTGCCCGGTGACCCGTTCCCAGACCCCGCTCGACTCGGTCAGCCGTCCCGCCGGATCGGCCACCCACACGATCTGCGCGCTCAGCCACACCAGGCTCTCGAACCGGCGCCGCACCCGCTCCTGCTCCTTGGTGGCCCGGTCGGCGCGGCGTGCGGCGGCGACCTGCTCGGTCACGTCCACCGCGATCACGAGCACCCCGGGGCGCCCGTGGGTGAAGCGGGACAGGCCGACGGACAGAAACCGGTCCGCGGTATTGAGACCCGTGCCTGGTTCGGGGGTGGACGGTCTCATCGGGGCCTCGATGAGGCTGACCGGCTCTCCCGTGGCGAGCACGTGATCGAACAGGGCGCGGTGGTTCCGCTGGGCGGGATCGCCGAACACGTCCGCGATCGGACGGCCGAGCGGATGGTCCCCGACCAGGGCCCGGTAGGCGTCGTTGGTGTACGCCAGCCGATGCTCGGCCCCGACGGTCAGGGCGACCGCGACCGGCGCCGGATCGAACGCCTCCAGCGCGAGCCACTCCATCCCACGGTCGCCAGCGTCGTGCATCACGCGTCCCCCGGTTGGTCCGCCGCAGCCGAGATACCTACTCCGTACCCGCTACGCCGGGCCGTATCTTGACACCGACCCAAATTCGGTGACCGGGCGTTTCCGTGTGAACGCTGTGGGTGAGTGCCGGGGGCGCATGCCGACATGTGGAAGGGGGAAGGGTGGGGCCGGTCTCGTCCTACTCCTTGAGGGTGATGGCGCCCTTCGGGCAGGCACGGGCGGCCTGCTCGACGTCGGCGTGCAGGCTCTGCGGCGGGGACTCGTCGAGCACGTAAAGGAAGTCGTCGTCGCGTACCTCGAAGACCTCCGGCGCGGCCGCCATGCACAGGGCGTTGCTCTCGCAAAGG
This sequence comes from Spirillospora sp., assembly GCA_050698635.1. GTDB lineage: Bacteria > Actinomycetota > Actinomycetes > Streptosporangiales > Streptosporangiaceae > Spirillospora. The sequence continues at coordinate 3,935 of JBOHBY010000051.1, read as the reverse complement.
TTGAAGTCGACGGTGATTTTCATGGCCACATTATGGGCCACGAGCCGTTCGCCGGTGTTGCCGGAACGTGCTCTGTTCCGAGGTGGCGCGGCGGTGTCGTCCTCGGCGGCGGATCGGGAGGCGCGGGATCGCGGGCCCGCGGGGCGGACGGACACTACGGTTGGGTGCGTCGTCATTCGCGCGAGGAATCGGAGTCGTCGCCGTGTCGTTCGAGATTCCGCCGGAGACAGCGCATTTCGTCGACCGGGAGGACGCGCAGGCGCGGGCGTTCGGCGCGATCGCCGATGGGCGCGGCGGCTCCCGGCCGTCGTGTCTGGCGTTGAGCGGATTGGCGGGGGCGGGAAAGACGGAGCTGGCGTTCCGCATCTCCCGGAAGCTGCGTGAACGGTATCCGGATATCGAGGCGATCCTGTACGTCGACCTCGACGATCTGCGGCGCGGGGGAGTCGTCTCCGCGACCGACGCGCTCGGTGAGTTGCTGCGCGGGCTGGACGTCGGGCCGGAATGGGTGGAGGGATCGCTCAGGGCACGGCAACGGCAGTACCTGACGAGAACGGACGGAAGACGGCTCGTCGTGGTCATCGACAATCCGCGGTACTGGTCGGAGGTCGTCCCGCTGCTTCCCGCGTCGGGCGGCGCCGTGGTGATCGTCGCGAGCCAGGCGCGGCTGTTCGATCTGGAGGCCGGGGCGGCGGCCGAGGTGGTGGTGGAACCGCTGGACGACGGGAGCGCCGCGGAACTGCTGGCGCGGATCACCGAGGATCCGCGGCTGGCCGCCGAGCCCGAGGCGTCCCTCGGACTGGTGCGGCTGTGTTCGGGGCTGCCCGTGGCCTTGCGTGTGGCGGGCCAGTGGGTTCGCAGGCATCGGCGGCGGTCGTTGTCGCGTCTGCTTGCCGAGCTCACCGCCGAGCTGGACGAGAAAGGGCTGCCGGTGGTCGAAAGGGTGTGGGACGCGGCCTATGGGGAGTTGAGCTCGGACGCGGCACTCCTCTATCGGCTTCTCGCCGTATTTCCCGGGCCGTCGTTCACCGATGAGGCTCTCACCGCGCTTCTCGGGTTGGGGAAAGACGCGGCGGACGACGCGCTGGAGGAGCTGGAGAACGCCAGCCTGCTCGATTCACGGACGGGACGGATCCGCCTGCCCGAATTGCTGCGCGCGCATGCGCGGCGCTGCGCCAGCCGTGACGGCGAGGATGGGGAGGAGGCCGCGGCTCGGTGGCGGATCGCGGAATGGTTTCTCCGGCAGGCGCAGCGGGCCGACAGGCTCGCGGCGGGTGAACGGCTCGTCCTGGCGGAGCCCATGGAAGCGCGGCGTGGCGCTCCCGGCGCTCCCGGCGTTCGCGGCGCTCCCGGCGTTCGCGGCGTTCGCGGCGTTCGCGGCGCTCCGGGCGGTCCTGAGGTTCCTGACGTGCCGTTCGCCGATAAGGCGCAGGCGTTGCGGTGGCTGGACGCCGAACGGCATGCGCTGTACGGGTGTGTACACATGGCCTACGCGCACGGCCACGATGAACTGGCGTGGGCCCTGTGCGAGCCGTTGTGGACGCATTTCCTCGACTTTCCCGACTACCCGGACGCCATTGAGGTGTTCGGTGCCGGGCTGGCCGCCGCTCAGCGGTCTGGGGACGTCCGGGCGGTGGTGCGCATGCGCTGCCAGCTCGCCCGTCCGTACTGGGAGCAGGAGAACTTCGATGCGGCGGCGCGGGAACTGGACGGCGCGCTGGCCTCGTCCGGTGCGCTGGGATCGTCCCGGCTGGACGGCATTCTGAGGGCCTCGGTCGTCGAGTTCCGCGGAATGTTGAACGGAGCGCGCGGGGAGTGGGGCGCAGCGGCCGCCGAGTTCGACGCTTCCCTCCGCTTGCATGAGGCGATTCCCAACGAGTACGGCGTGATGCTCCTGACCTATCGGCTGGGCCAGGCCATCGCCAAGAATGGCGAGTACGGACGTGCCGTGGAATTGCTGGAGCGCGCACATGCCCAGGCCCGCGAACTGCGCCGCGAGCGCCTGATCGCGCGGACCGGTGTCGCGTTGGCCGACGCGCTGCGCGGGCTCGGACGCGGCGAAGAAGCGCACGCGCTTTATGTCGCGGCGTTGGAGAGCGCGCGCGGCCGGGACTCCACCTTCGACCAGGTGCGGATCCTGCGGTCGCTCGGCGCGTTGGCCGAAGACGGGGGCGACCTCGCGGCGGCACGGCGGCATCGTCAGCTGGCCGATTCGCTGCGGCACGGCAGCGGTGGCGGCAACCCTTAGATCGGGTTGGCGGCGTCGTCCGAAGATGCCGGGGACAGGCGGGTCGGAAAGGAATGCTTTCCGACGGCGCAGCTGAGGGCGGCGTGTGGTTCGGGGTGCCGGGCGAGCCAGGTGTGGACGGCGCTGAGTATCGCGGCGGGATCTGTCCGCACGATGCGGCCGCCATCGTGGCAGGGGTCGATTCTGATCGTCAGGAGCGGCCCGTTCCGGGGGCGCACCAGGCAGCGGGACGGCGACATGATCACTGCGGCGGTCCGGCAGCCGGGGTAGGCGTCGAGAGTGTGGGTGAGCCAGGCGTCCGCCGTCCAGGCAAGGCTGTGCGGGGAATGGGCCGGACGCGGACGGCCGGCGCGGCGGTAAAGCAGTCCGGCGGTCTCGATGTGGCGTCCACCGGCCCTGCCGTATTCCGCCGCGAGGTGGTGGGCGGGCGCGTCAAGGTACGGAGGGAACCGTTCGACCTTCACCTGAAGACCGTCGATCCGGGTGTGTACCGCGAATGCCGCGGGTGCGCGGTCGGAGGGTTCGGGGGACGGGAGGACGCGGGCCGTGACGGGAACGTCCGGCGGCGCGAGATCGAGGAGGCGGTACAGCTCGTCGCGCAACCGCTCCAGCGCGTGGCCCTGTTCGGCGAACACCGACGCGGCGAGGCGGGGGCCGCTGCCCGGGACATGCGCGCCGATCGCCGCCTGAAGGCGTCCTCCCCCGTCAAGGTGCGGGTCGAGGCGCGGGACGAGGTGCGGGACGTGGGCCAGGAGTTCGGCCATCGGGCTGCCGGGGATCAGCTCCTCGCCTCCGTCATAGGCGCCGACCAGCGGGCGGTCAAGTGCGGCGGCGTACAGGGCCGTCGATCCGTGGTCGGTGATGACGGCGTCGGCGGCGACCAGGAGCGCCGCCCACTCCTCGTACGGCTCGGCGAGGACGAGGCCCGCGTCCAGCGCCGGGGCGAGGCGTTCGGCGAGGTCGAAGCCGCCGATCTCGCTGCGCGTGTTGGGGTGCAGGAGCAGGGCGAGCTGGTAGGCGTCGTGGGGGAGCGTGGCCGCGAGATCGGCGGGCAGCGTGGGACGTCGCTGGAGCAGCGACTCCGGTCCCCAGGTCGACGTGACGACGATCAGGGTTCGCGCGCCGGTGCCCAGCGCCGTCCGGTAGCGGTCGCGGTGCGTCCGGGAGACGAGGATGCGCTCCAGGGTGGGGTCGCCGACGACCACGGCGCGTTCCGCCGCCCGCGGGGCCAGCGCGGCGAGGAGCCTGACCTGGTCGGGATGCGCGAGCCCGTGCAGAGCGGCGACGGCGTTCCCGTCGTGGAGGAGGTGAGCCGGGTCAAGGCCAGAGGCCCGGCCGCTGGAACCTTCGCCAGGGACCGTCTTGCTGAACGCGGCGCCGTGGGGGAGCAGGACGCGCTGACCGTTCAGCAGCCTGAACATGCCCTTGGGGTTGGAGCCGAGGACGAGGTCGAACGAACGCTCGCGGGCCTGGTCCCAGGGAAGCACGCGCGCGTGGGCGCGGTCGATCGCGGCTAGGGCCTCGACGTGGAATTCCGAACCGGGGATCAGGGTGAACAGCCGCTCGACGCGGTCATCGCCGGCGAACACCGGCAGGACGTCGAGCAACCGGTTCAGCGCACTCGCCGACCGCGCGGCGAACAGCACCGTCCTGATATGACCTCGCTCGTCGCTCGTCGCTCGTCGCT
>JBOHBY010000050.1:0-6528 GCA_050698635.1 Spirillospora sp. | reverse complement strand
CCCGATGACGCCCCAGCGCATCCGTAACTTTGACTTCTTCATCGAGCACGACTTCACCGCCGTCATCAACGACACGATCGACGTCGCCGCTTTGAAGAGCGCCCCCACCCGCATCGTCCCGATCTTCGGACAGACCACCCCGCGTACCGTCTTCGATCACAAATGCGCCGTCGCGCTGGCCGACCTGATCGACGCCGACCTGCGCCAGTTCCCCGGCGGCCACAACGGCAACACCACCCACCCCAGGGCCTACGCCGCCAGACTTCGTCAAGTTCTGCACAACGCCTAACCCCGACGGCGGCCGGCGCCCCGTGGTCGACGACGATGAACGAGCCGCCATCCCCGTGCCGGGGCCGCGGCTCAGCGCGTCTTGAGGAGCTTGGCGCCGCGCGGGACCAGGTGGGTGGGGATCATCAGTTCGGACGGCCAGGACGTGTCGCCGCCGATCCGCTCGAAGAGGCGGACGGCGGCGGCCCGGCCCAGTTCCTGCACGTCGTAGCCGATCACGGTCAGCGGGCGCGGCATCAGCGTGGACAGTTCGAAGTCGTCGAAACCCATCAGGGCGGCGTCGTGGTCGCGACGGTAGAGCTCCTGGATGGCGCCGATGGTGATCCGGTTGTTCCCGGCGAAGAACGCGGTGGGCGGGTCGGCGACGTCGAGCATGGCGGCGACGGTGTGCGCGGCCTCGTCGGGGTCGGCGACACCGACCCTGACCAGGGAGTCGTCGTAGGGGACGGTCGCGTCGGCGAGCGCCGTCCGGACGCCGGTGAGGCGTTCGCGGGCGGTGTAGATGGCGGGGGAGTCGATGATGACGCCGATCCGGCGGTGACCCGCTTTCAGGAGGTCGACGATTCCGGCCCTGGCGCCCGCGGCGTTGTCGATGACGACGCTGTCGGCCAGGATCCCGGACGGCGGACGGTCCAGGAACACCACCCGCATGCCCATCTCGACCTCGGCGCGGGCGAAGGAGTGGTCGGAGCCGGCGGGGACGATGATCAGGCCGTCCACGCGGCGCTGGCACAGGTCGAGGAACTGGCGCTGTTCGAGGGCCGGGTCCTCTTCGGAGCTGACGGTGATCAGGTGCGTGTCGTGCGCGCGGGCGACCCTGGCCACCGCCGCCGCGATCGTGGAGTAGAACGGGTTGGCCAGGTCTTCGATGATCAGCCCGATGGTGGCGGTCTGGCGGCCGGAGCGCAGCGTGCTGGCCATGTCGTTGCGCCGGAAGCCGAGCTCGCCGATCGCCGCAAGCACCTGCTCGACCAGCTCCGCGCGCACGTTCGGCTCGTGGTTGATCACACGGGACACCGTCTTCGGGCTCACCCCGGCGGCGGCCGCCACGTCCGAGATCGTCGGCCTGCGCCGCCTGTCCTGCCTGTCCACCGAAGCCGACGCCCTTCTGCCCAAGACCGCTCCACCGTCCGCCGCCCGCAGCCGGTGCCGTGACCAAACCTAGCGCCCGCCACAGCCAGACAACGTTATCAAATAAACTGTCTGACCCCTTCTCGGCCGAGATGTCCGACGGGTGGCGCCAGCTTGTTGAGGTGATGCGTTCTCCCAGGTAGGGGCGGGGATGGGCGAGCGGTGTCGGTGGGGAGCGCTGTCACGAAGAGGTCACGGCGGCGGCATGGGCCTTGACAACGATGTCTCGAACTGGGGACCTTGAGGCGCAACCCTGCGGTGCGCCGCAGCCGATCATCTCCCTCGGCGAGGACGATGTCTGACCACCACCTCATCCCCCTGACCGCGAACCAGCCCCGGCACTTCTACCGGGGCGGCGAGAACATCGGCCGGTTCCGCGGCGGCCCCCCACCCGACGACCACCGTCCCGAGGACTGGGTCGGCTCGACGACCAGCCGGTTCGGCGGCGGCGACACCGGGCTCACCGTCCTGCCCGACGGGCGCTCCCTGCGTGCGGTGATCGCCGCCGACCCGGACGGCTGGCTCGGCCCGGAGCACGTGCGGCGCTGGGGCGACTCACCGGCGCTGCTGGTGAAGCTGCTCGACGCCGGGCAGCGGCTGCCGGTACATGTCCATCCGAGCCGCGAGTTCGCCCGCGCGCATCTTGGGAGCGCGTTCGGCAAGACCGAGGCGTGGCTGGTCGTCGACGTGCCGGGCGGCGGCGACGACGGCGGTGGCGGTGGCGGCGACGGCCTCGTTCATCTCGGCTTCCAGGAGGACGTCGAGCCGGGCGTGCTGCGCGAGTGGGTCCGCGAGCAGGACGGCGCGGCGATGCTTGCGGCGCTGAACCCCGTCGCGGTTCGGCCTGGCGATTCCGTGCTGGTTCCGGCCGGGCTTCCGCATGCGGTGGGGGCCGGGGTCTTTCTGGTTGAGGTCCAGGAGCCGACCGATTTCAGCATCATGCTCGAATGGGCGGGCTTCTCGCCCGATGGCGCTGACAGCGACCTACGGCTCGGCTGGGACACGGCGGTGGCGTGTGTCGACGGCCGCGCGCGGTCGGCCGTGGAGGTGGCGGGCCTCGTCCGGCGGCCGGCGGAGTCGCCCGAGCTCACGCCCGGAGTGCGGCGGGTCTGGCCGGAGGGCGCTGATCCGTTCTTCCGCGCCGAGCTGGTCGGCGATGGTGCCGAGCTGGACGCGAGTTTCGCGGTGCTGATCGTTCTGAGCGGCGCGGGTGAGCTGCACTGCGTCGGCGCCGACGCAGCGGTGCCGCTGCATGCGGGGCACACCGTGCTCGTCCCGTACGGGGCGGGGGCGATGACCGTGCATGGCGGCGTCGAGATCCTGCGCTGCCTGCCCCCTGCGAGTGGGGTGGCGTCATGACGGGTCCGCTGCTCGAAGCGCAGGGTATCGAGAAGAGCTACGGGCACGTGGACGCGTTGCGCGGCGCCGACTTCACGCTGCCGCCGGGCGAGGTCGTCGCGCTGATCGGCGACAACGGCGCCGGGAAGTCGACGCTCGTGAAGATCCTTTCCGGGGTGGAGACGCCGGACGCCGGACGGATCCTCATCGACGGCGAGCCGGTGCGGTTCGAGTCGGTCGAGCAGGCGCGGCAGGCGGGGATCGAGACCGTCCACCAGGACCTCGCGCTCTGTGCCGACCTCACCCCGGCCGCCAATTTCTTCCTCGGGCGGGAGCTGCTGAGGTCTGGTCCGCTCGGGCGGCTCGGGTTCCTCGACCACGCCGCCATGCGGGCGCGGGCGCGGGAGGAGTGCGAGCGGCTCGGCGTGCGGCTGAAGTCGGACTCGGTGTCGGTGTCGACGCTGTCCGGCGGGCAGCGGCAGGGCGTCGCGGTGGCGCGGGCGGTCACGTGGGCGCGCCGGGTCGTGTTCATGGACGAGCCGACCGCCGCGCTCGGCGTCGTGCAGACCGGACGCGTCCTCGACCTGATCCGCGGCGTCCGCGATTCGGGTGTCGCGGTCGTGCTGATCACCCACAACATGCAGGACGTCAAGGCCGTCGCCGACCGGATCGAGGTGCTGCGGCTCGGCCGGCGGGCGGCGCGGTTCTCGGGCGCCGACGTGTCCATGGAGGACCTGGTCGGGGCCATGACGGGCGCCCTGGAGCAGGACCTCGCCGCACCGGAGACCGCACCGGAGGCCGCGCCCGAGGGGGAGCAGAAGCGATGAGCGCACCTAGCCGTCCGACCAGCTCGAAGGACGAAGAAGGCGGGGATGTCGTCGAATCGGGGACGTTGTCGTCGGGTCCGGGGGCGGCGCTGACCGGTGTCCTCGGCAGGCTGGGCGCGGCGCAGGAGGTGTGGATCGGGCTGGTGCTGGCCGCGCTGCTGGCCGCGTTCTCCGTGCTCGACCCGGACAGCTTCGCCAGCTCGTTCAACCTGCTGAACCTCGCCGCCGACGCCGCCATCCTGCTGCTCCTCGCCGTCGGCATGACCTATGTGATCATCTCGGCGGGCATCGACCTGTCGGTCGGCGGGATCCTGGTGTTCTCCGGCGTCACCGCCACCAAGGCGATGGAGGCGACCGGCGCCACGTCCACCGGGTCGCTGCTGCTCGGCGCCGTGGTCGCGGTGCTGACCGGGCTGGCGTGGGGCGTGCTCAACGGTGCGCTCGTCGCCTACGGGCGGATCCCGCCGCTGATCGTCACGCTCGGGACGCTCGGCATGTCGCTCGGCGGCGCGCTGCTGATCACCGGCGGCGTGGACCTGCGGGCGCCGAGCCGCCTCAACCTCGGCCTCGGGCTGGACAAGATCGCCGGGGTGCCGACGATCGTGTGGATCTCCGTCGCGGTGACGATCGTGCTCGGCGTCGTCCTCGCGCAGTGCCGGTTCGGACGGCACACCTACGCGATCGGGTCCAACATCAAGGCCGCGCGCAACTCCGGCGTGCGGGTCGACCGGCACCTGGTCAAGGTGTACGCGCTCGCCGGGCTGCTGGCCGGGGTCGCGGGCTACCTGTCGCTGGCCAAGTACGGCATCACCGGGGTGTCGGCGCACTCCACCGACAACCTCCAGGCCATCGCCGCCGTGGTGATCGGCGGCACCAGCCTGTTCGGCGGCGTCGGCACCGTCACCGGGACGGTCATCGGCGTGTTCATCCCCGCCGTTCTGCAGAACGGCTTCCAGATCCTCGGCGTGAAGCCGTTCTGGCAGCAGGTCGTGGTGGGGGCGGTGCTCATCGCCGCCGTCTACCTCGACCAATGGCGCCGCAAGGCACGAGATCACTGACGGAAGGCACAACGATGCGCAAGATGATGGGCCTGGCCATGGCGGCGGTGCTCGCGGCCGGCGTCACGGCGTGTGGCGACGACGGCGGCTCAGGCGGTTCCGGCGGGTCGGGCGACAAGATCAAGGTGACGCTCGTCCAGGGCATGGCGGGCGAGGAGTTCTACGAGACGATGGCGTGCGGCGCCAAGGCGGAGGCGGCGAAGCTCGGCGTGCGGCTCAGCGTCCAGGGCCCGCAGAAGTTCGACCCGACGCTCCAGACCCCGATCGTCAACTCGGTGGTGGCCGCCAAGCCGGACGCGATGCTGATCGCGCCCACCGACACCAAGGCGCTGATCGCGCCGCTGACCCAGGCCAAGGCCGCCGGGATCAAGACCATCCTGGTGGACACCGTCGTGGAGGACGACGGCATCGGCCTGTCGCGGATCAGCACCGACAACACCAAGGGCGGCGAGGCCGCGGCGACCGCGCTGACCAAGCAGATCGGCGACAGGGGCAAGGTGCTCGTCATCTCGACCGACCCCGGCGTGAGCACGGTGGACGCGCGGGTGAAGGGCTTCGAGGCGGCGGTCAAGGCGTCGCATCCGAACGTCTCGTACGTGGGCGTGCAGTACTCGCACAACGACGTCGGCACCGCGAGCAAGATCATGAACTCGGCGCTGGCGAAGGACTCCGACCTCGCCGGTGTGTTCGCCACCAACCTCAACTCCGCCACCGGCGCCGGTTCGGCGTTGCAGCAGGCCGGGAAGCTCGGCAAGGTGAAGATGATCGGGTTCGACGCGGGTCCGGCGCAGGTCAAGCAGCTGAAGGACGGGGTCGTCCAGGGGCTGATCGCGCAGCTGCCGGGCGAGATCGGCGCGAAGGGCGTCCAGCAGGCCGTGGCGGCGGTGCGGGACCAGCCCGTCACCAAGTCGATTCCGACGGACGCGACCGTCGTCACCAAGGAGAATGTCGACACGCCTGAGGGCCAGAAGGTGCTCTACAAGGCGGGCTGCTGAGCCGCTGACGCTGCTGAGCCGCCGACGCTGCTGAGGAGGACGCGGATGGCCCGGATCGTGGTGTTCGGTGAGGCCCTGGTCGACCTGGTCGGGGAGCCCGGCGGACGCCGCTTCCGGGCCGATCCGGGCGGCGGGCCCGCGAACGTCGCCGTCGGGCTCGGACGGCTCGGCGAGACCGTCACGCTCGCGACCGGGCTCGGCGACGACGCGTTCGGCCGCCTGGTCACCGGGCACGTGACGGCGTCCGGGGTGACACCTGACGTGCGCCGGGCGCCGTTCACGCCGCTGGCGATCGTGTCGGTGGACGGGGCGGGCGTCCCGTCCTATGACTTCGTGTTTCCCTGGGTGCCGTCCACGCCCGTGCTGCCGGCGGACACGGCCGTCTTCTACACGGGGTCGATCGCGGCCGGGCTGGCGGAGGGCCGTCCGGCCGAGGAGGCGATGGCGGCGGCGCCCACGGTCGCCTATGACCCGAACATCAGGCCGTCGCTGCTCGGCGACCCGGAGTCCGAACGGCGGCGCGTCGAACGGCAGGTCGCGCTCTCCGACGTCGTCAAGGCGAGCGAAGAGGACCTCGACTGGCTCTATCCCGGCGTTGACCCGGTGGAGGTCGCCCGGCGGTGGTTGCGTCTCGGGCCCGCGCTCGCCGTCGTCACCCGGGGGCCGCGCGGGTGTGTCGCCGTCACCGCGTCCGGCCTGGTTGAACGGGGTGCGCCGGAGATCGAGGTGGTCGACACCGTGGGCGCCGGGGACGCGTTCATGTCGGGGCTGTTGTCGGGGCTGTTTGCCGCCGGGCTGCTCGATCCCGCGCGCCGCGCCGACCTCTCGGGCGGCGACGAGGCCGCGTTGTCGCCGCCGCTCGCCATGGCACTGGCGTCCGCCGCCGTCACC
>JBOHBY010000049.1:0-4503 GCA_050698635.1 Spirillospora sp. | reverse complement strand
GCCTTGACGCCCGGCAGGTCGTCCGCGCCGAGGTCGCGGTACTCGGCGTGGTCGGCCTGCACGACCACGGCGGTGACGTGCTCGCCCCGGTGCGGCGGCAGGCCGAGGGCCTCCAGCTCCTCGGCCGTGTACATCGGGTCGGACACGTACGGCACGGCCCCGCGCTCGCGCAGCGCCTCCACGGCCGGGAAGACACCGGAGAACGCCGTCTCCTTCACCCCGCCCCGGTACGCGGCGCCCAGCACCAGGACCCCGGCGCCCGTGAGGTCACCGTAAGCGTTCGCGAGGAGGTTCACGGCGTATTCGGGCATAGCGGTGTTGGCTTCACGGGCCGTGCGGACGACGGTCGCGTCCGGGTCGTTCCACAGGTACATCCGCGGATACACCGGGATGCAGTGCCCGCCGACCGCGATCCCCGGCTTGTGGATGTGGCTGTACGGCTGCGTGTTGCAGGCCTCGATCACCTTCATCACGTCCACCCCGACGGTGTCGGCGTAGCGGGCGAACTGGTTGGCGAGGCCGATGTTGACGTCCCGGTACGTCGTCTCGGCGAGCTTGGCCAGCTCGGCGGCCTCGGCGGAGCCGAGGTCCCAGACCCCGTTGGGACGGTCGAGGTCGGGCCGCTCGTCGAAGTCGAGGACCTGCTCGTAGAACTCCACGCCGTGCCGGGCGGACGCGTCGTCGATGCCGCCGACGAGCTTCGGGTAGCGGCGCAGGTCGGCGAACACCCGTCCCGTCAGCACGCGTTCCGGGCTGAACACCAGGTGGAAGTCGTCGCCCGCCGTGAGCCCCGACCCCTCCGCCAGCATCGAGGCCCAGCGGCCCCTGGTCGTGCCGACCGGCAGCGTCGTCTCGTAGCTGACCAGCGTCCCCGGGCGCAGGCCGGCCGCGATCGACCGGGTCGCCGCGTCCATCCAGCCGAAGTCGGGCGTGCCGGCCTCGTCCACGAACAGCGGGACGACCACGACGACCGCGTCGGACTCGGCGACGGCCGCGGCCGTGTCGGTCGTCGCCGTCAGCAGCCCGTCCCGCACCGCCGCGCCGAGATGGACGTCGAGGTCCGCCTCGCCGGGGAACGGTTCGCGGCCGGCGTTCACGTCGGCGACGACGCGTTCGTTCACGTCGGCGCCGGTCACCCGGTGGCCCTTGCGGGCGAACTGCACCGCCAGCGGAAGACCGATCTTGCCGAGCGCGACCACGCAGATCCGCATGTGCTAGCTACCTCCAACGGACATCGTGCTTCAAGGGGACAGCTTCAAGGGGACGGCTTCAAGGGGACAGGACGCGCCGGAGCCTCCTGGCCACGGCCCGGACCGGAAAGGACGGACGGGTCTCTATCGCCGTGGTGCCCCGCCCGTCACCGCGCACCGACAGCCGGAACGGCCTGATCCGATGCCAGACGACCGATTTGCACGGGCCCGGCAGCCCGGCGGGCACGGCGACGTCGTGCGTTTCACCGGACGCGGTGACCATCAGCCGTAACGTCCGCTTAGCCGTGCCGGAGCGGAACAGCAGCGACGTCGGCATCCGCACGGTCAGCGTCAGCCCGTCGTCGCCGAGCCTGCGGTCGACCACCGCGCCGGACGTCTCGTCCAGCCGGACGCGCCCGTCCCGCCCGCGGACGGCGAGCGCCAGCCGGACGGCCTCCGGGTCCTTCGCGTCGGGGCCGGTGATCGGCGTCCGCACGGTGATCTCGACGATGTCGTCCGCGCGCCGCGCGCCGACCGCCCGCACCTCGTCGGTCAGCCGCCTGCGGAGCCCCTTGGTGACCTCGTACACCTCATCGGGGAGGCCGGCGTCGTCGTCCTCGAAGCCCGGGTAGCCGTGGTAGGCGCGGCCGTTCTTGAGCGTGATCGGGTAGGTCGTGCCCGCCGCGTCGGCCTCGATCGCCGCGCAGAGGCGGGCGACGTCGCCGCGCTGCGCCATCCGGAGCCGCACCCGCCGCCGGATGGGCAGCTGGGCCATCACCTCGTCCGACACGTACCGCTCGACGACCGCACCGACCCGCGCGCACACGTCGCGGCGCGCGTCGTCGTCCAGGTCGAGGAGGCTCTCGCGGATCGGTTTCGTCAGCTCCCACTTGGTGTGCCGGTGGACGATCGCGTCCCGCTCGGCCCCCGGCTCCAGCAGCCCGTCGACGAACGCGAAGAGCCGCTCGGCGCACTCCAGCCGCGTGTAGACCTCGACCGTGCCCTGCGTGATGTTGCCGCCGTCCTCGCGGAGCATCGCGTAGTAGCAGGTGTAGTCGGCCAGCACCGAGATCCGCTCGGCGCGGACACACGCCTCGATCGTGAACGGCTGGTCACTGCCGATCGGCATATCTTCAGGGAAGCGGAGCTTGTGCCGCTCGATCAGGTCACGGCGGAACAGCTTGCAGTTGGACAGCAGCCACGGGAGCGGCGAGTCGAAAAGGTCGACGTCGACCTGGTTCTCCGCGAACAGCTCCTGTTTGACCTCGCGTCCGCCGACCCCTTCCATCTTGCCGACGAGGACGTCCGACTTCCATCCGTCGGCCGCCGAGACCATCCGCTCCAGTGCCTCCCGGCCGAGGTGGTCGTCGGCGCCGACGAAGTACACGTAGCGGCCCTTCGCGACGTCCAGGGCGCGGTTGCTCGGCGCGGCAGGGCCGCCCGAGTTCTCCTGGCGCAGCACCCGCACGATGCCGGGGTACTCCTCGGCGAACCGGTCGAGCTCGGCCCCGCTGCCGTCGGTGGAGCCGTCGTCGACCGCGACGACCTCCATGCGGTCCGCGCCGATGCTCTGCCGGACCAGCGAGTTCAGGCAGCCGGTCAGGTACGGCATCGTGTTGTAGACGGCGACGACGACCGTGACGTCGACCCCACCGCCGCCGTCCGGGTCAGACGGCACCCAGCACCCCCGAAGGCCGGAGCGAGACGGTCTCGCCGAGCCTCGCCGACTCCAGGACGGCCGCCGATACCTCGACCGTCCGCAGGCCCTGCCGCAGCGTCACGATGCCCCCGCCGTTCTCCCCGCCGCCCGCGCCGACCGCGTCACGGAACCGTTCGTGCTCCACCAGCAGCGGTTCCCGCTTCGGGATCGCGTACCGGATCATGTCGCCCTCGGACACGCCGCGGAACGCCCGCAGCGCCTCCCATTCGGTGCTCAGCTCACCGTTGGCGTAGAACGTCAGGTCGGCGGTGAGGGTGTCGGCGACGAAACAGCCGCGTTCGCCCGTGACGACCGTCGTGCGCTCCTTGAGCGGGCTGAGCCAGTTCACCAGGTGGTTAACCATCGAGCCGTCCGTCAAACGTCCGACGGCGGCGACCATGTCCTCGTGCGGACGGCCGCTCCGCGCGACCGTGTGCGCGCAGATGGACGCGTAGTCCTGCCCGGTCACCCACCCGGTCAGGTCGATGTCGTGGGTGGCGAGGTCCTTGACGACGCCGACGTCGGCGATGCGGTGCGGGAACGGCCCCTGGCGGCGCGTGACGACCTGGAACACATCGCCCAGCTCGCCCGCCTCCAGCCGCGCCCGCAGGCTCTGCAACGCCGGGTTGTACCGCTCGATGTGTCCGACCCCGGCGACCAGCCCGCGCGACTCGAAGGCCTTCACCAGCCGCTCCGCCGCCTCGACCGAATCAGCGAGCGGCTTCTCGATCAGCGCGCCGACCCCGGCCTCCGCGAGCGTCAGCCCGACCTCCTCGTGCAGCGCCGTCGGGCACGCCACCGCCGCGTAGTCGATGCCGAGCGCCAGCAGGTCTTCGAGGGAGTCCAGCATCGGGACCCCGTGCGGGGCGCTGTCCGGCCGCCCGGCGGGATCGACGACACCGACGAGGTCGACGCCGTCCAGCCCGGCCAGGACGCGCGCGTGGTTGCGTCCCATCACCCCGAGCCCGACCAGGCCCGCCCGCAGCGGCGCGCTCACGACACCACCTCGTTCACGGCGTCGTTGACGGCGTCGGCGACGCGGGCCAGCTCGTCCTCGCCGAGCTTCGGATGCACCGGCAGCGACAGCACCTCCCGCGCCGCCCGTTCGGTCTCGGGCAGGTCCCCCCAGCGCGGGTCGGGGCTCCCGTCCTTCAGGAACGGCCTGAGCCGGTGGACGGGCGTCGGATAGTAGACCGCGCTGCCGATCTTGCGCTCGTCCAGGCGCTTCTGGACGGCGTCCCGGTCACCCGGCACCCGGACGGTGTACTGGTGGTACACGTGCCGCGCGTTCTCCGCGACCGGCGGCGTGACCGCGGCGGTGATCTTCGCGTCCAGGAACGCGGCGTTCGCGCGGCGCCGCTCGGTCCACCCGGCCAGCCGCTTGAGCTGCTCGCGCCCGATGGCCGCCGCGACGTCGGTGAGCCGCATGTTGACGCCGACGATCTCGTTGGCGTACCGCTGCTCCATACCCTGGTTGCGCAGCAGCCGCAGCGTCCGCGCCGTCTCCGCGTCCGCGGTGGTGATCATGCCGCCCTCCAGGGCGTGCATGTTCTTCGTCGGGTAGAAGCTGAAGCAGCCGACCGTGCCCAGCGCACCGGCCGGGGTCCCGTCGAC
>JBOHBY010000048.1:0-8807 GCA_050698635.1 Spirillospora sp. | reverse complement strand
ACTACGACCAGTTCCCGTTGCGCGTGGCCGAGGCCAGCCTGTGGGACCCGGCCTCGCCACCCCGTCGCGAGCCGCTCGTCGTCTATGGCGCCGCCGTCGACCTCACCGACGCCCGCCGGCGGGCCGTCCTCCACGCCGTCGAACTCTATGCCTCGTTAACGGCGGATCCCCGCCGCCTGCTCGGTGACGGCACTCCCGGGCACGGCCTGGTGGCGGGAGTCTCGCTGCTGGACGGGCGTCCGCGCACGGTGCCCGCGGCCACGGTCTTCCCCCGCCGGCGGCGATCGGCGCCGAGCGGCTTGACGGGGGTCGCCGCGCGCCTGAGCTGGCCGGAGGCGGTTGAGGCGGCTTTGCTGGACCAGTGGACCGACCTGGTGGTCCGGTCACCCGACCTTCGCGGGCAGGACCCGCCGCGGATCGATCCGGCGGCGCTGTGCCTCGACGAGGTGGGCGCTCGGTTCCGGGACGTGCTCGATCTCCTCGGCAGGGAGTACGCCGTCCATGACATGACGGCCGACAAGCGCGTGCCGACCTTCGCGTTCACCCTTTCGGGGCGGACGGTCGCCTACCGCTCCGGGGTCACGGCGGCCTCGGCGGTCCGGGACGGCCTGCTGCAGCTCCTGCTCGCCTACCAGGCATCCGCCACCGGCCAGCCCGAGTATGCGCCCGAGCCGGTGAGGCAGCTGCCATCGGCTCCCCGTGAGCACACCGCACCGTCCTTCGAACCCCCGTCGGCCGAGCCTTCCGCGGAGCAGCGACGCCGCATCCTCGTCGAGACCTTCGAAGCGGCGGGCAGGACGCCGGTCCTGATTCCTCTCGATCACGATCCGGCGGTCGTCCGGGCGCTGCCGTACGTGCTCCGGGTGGTGGTCCTGGCCGATGGCTGAAGCGCGATTGGCTGAAGCGCGATCCGCACGGGCGACGGTGACGCTGGCCGGGGACGGGAGCCGCCTCGCGTCGGCCGTCGGCAGGGCTCTTTCCCTGCGGTTCGAGCTGGCGGAAGCGCCCCTGCCGCCTCCGGGACCGCCTCCGGGACCGCGTCTGGGACCGCTTCCGGCGTGCGCGGCCGTCGTCGCCGTCACCGACCGATGGCGACCGGACTGGTTCGATCTTGAGAAGGCCTGCGAGGACCTGCCGTGGCTGCCGGTCCATGTGGAGCTCGACCGCGTGATCGTGGGCCCGTGGTCGGTGCCGGGCGCGCGAGGCTGTCATCGCTGCGTGGCCAGGCGGCGGCGGGCCGCCCGGCACCTTCCGCTGGAACGCGACGCGCTCTGGGCACGGCATGCTGATCGGCTCAGCGTCGGCTCGTCGCCGTTCTGTCATGGAGCCGGAGCGATGCTGGTGGCCGAGTTGACGGCCGCGCAGGTCGAGCTACTGATCCGGAACGAGCCCGCACCGACCGGGTCCTTCCTGCGAGTCGGTCTGGACGGGCTCGACGTCAGCCGCCATCGCTTCCTGCCCGACCCGCTCTGCCCGTCGTGCGGGGAACTGCCCGACGACTCGCGCGAAGCGGCCCGACTCGTCCTGCGCGAGCGGCCCAAGCCGCTGCCCGGCGTGCTGCGTGTGAGCGACCTCGGGGCGCGCGAGCGGACCCTCCTTGACTTGTACGTGGACGCCCAGGCGGGGGTCGTCCGGGAGACCGGGCGGGACGCCCGGGCCGTTCTCGCCGGGGTCCTCGCGGTGGGTGCCGACCCGCGGACCGGTGACACGGTGAACGCCTACGGTCAGGCGCGGGATCTGAGGACGGCTCGGCTCACCGCCGTGGCCGAGGCATTGGAGCGGCTGGGCGGCAGAGCTCCGGGAGGCAAGCGCACCGTCGTCAGGGGGAGCTACCGCGAACTCCGCGACGAGGCGTTGGACCCCCGGCGGTTCGGCCTCGCCCTCCAGGGCGAGAGCCTGCCGCCGGACTCCGCGTTCGAGCCTTACCACGACGACCTGGAGTGCTCCTGGGTCTACGGGTACTCGCTGACCCGCGCCGAGCCGGTCCTCGTTCCGGCGGCCGTCGCCTACTATGGCCGGGACCCCGCGCGGGAGGGCGGCAGACCCTTCCTCCAGGAGACGTCGAATGGCTCCGCGCTGGGCGGCTCACTGGAAGAGGCGATCCTGCACGGCCTGCTGGAGGCGGTCGAGCGCGACGCGTTCCTGATCACCTGGTATGGCCGGATGAGCGTCCCCGCGGTCGATACCGCGGCGGACCCCGATCGCACGATCGCGCTCACCGCCGACTGGATCCACTGGCAGACCGGCTACGAGGTGCACCTCCGCCGGCTGCCCACCGATCACGGAATCCCCTGTTTCCTCGGGCTGGCGCTCGACCCACACGACGACCCGGCGCGGCCCAGCGCGGTCTGCGCGGCGGGCTCCGGTCTGACCGCGGCCCAGGGGCTGCTCGGCACGCTGCGCGAGCTGGCCACTGTGATCGAGATGCGCCGTCGCGGCTATGACGCGGCCGCCCGGGACACCGCGGCCCGGCTGGCGGCGGATCCCGGCCGGGTCGCCACGATGGCCGACCACTCGCTGCTCTACTGCCACCCGGACGCCCTCGGCCGGCTGGACTTCCTGCTGTCCGCGCCGCGGACGTGTGGGAGCGGCGAGATCGACGAGGACGCGGCGTGGCCGTCGCACGCGGACCTCAGGGACGACGTGGCGGAGGCGGTGCGGCGGCTCGCGGCCTGCGGGCTCGACGTCGTCGTGGTGGACCAGACGACTCCCGAGCAGCGGGCCGGCGGGTTCGCGTGCGTCAAGGTCCTCGTGCCCGGCCTGGTACCGATGACTTTCGGGCAGCACGCCCGACGGCTGGACGGTCTGGACCGCCTCCTGCGGCTTCCGGCCGACCAGGGCTACCGCGACGAACCGCTCACCGTGCCCCAGCTCAACCCCGACCCGCACCCTTTCCCGTGAGCGGAGGCGCATGAACCACGCACCGACCGTGCCGAACGCGGACTACTGGCACCGTGCCCTGGACGGATTCGCGGCCATGGTCGCCGACGAGGCCGAGCGCGGACGCGACCGGGAGACGTCGGCGGACACTCCGCCGTCCTTCAAGCCGTACCGGTCCCTGCCGCGCCACCGGCTGCCGCGTCCCATGCCGGCGATGCTCGCAGACGCCCGGCCGCCCTTCGCGGGCTCCCGGGCGCGAAGCGGAGTCGCGGAGGCCCACGCGACCCCGAGGCTGGACGCGGATCGGCTCGCCACCCTCCTGCACTATGTGTACGGAGTGTCCCGGCAGGAGCTGGGCCCGGCCGCCCGCTGGGCGTACCACCGGTATGTTCCGTCGGCCCGGTGCCTGTTCCCGACCGAGCTCTACGTATGGCTCCCAGCCGTCCGGCCCTACCCGCCCGGTGTCTATTACTACGACCCGGCACATCACCAGCTTGTGCTGGTCCGCGGCGGCGATCTCAGGACGCACATCGCCGCGGCGACGCTGCCGGTCGACGCCGAGTGCGCGCTGCTGCTCTCCTCGCTCTTCTGGAAGACCGCCTTCCGGTACGGCGACTACGCCTATCGGCTCTGCACCCAAGAGGTCGGTCTCGTGGCGGGCAACGCGCTGATGGTCGCGGGTGCGCTCGGGCTCTGGGGCAGGTTGCGCCATCAGTTCCCAGACGATGCCGTCGAGTCGCTGCTGGGGATCGACTGGCACGACGAGGCCGCGATGATGGCCGTCCCCCTGTTCCGGCAGGCTGACGTCTCGCGGACGGCACTGCCCGACGGCGTGCCGCCCGGAACCTCCCATGCTGGGGACACTCGCGCGGGTCGCACGCTTCACCCCGGCAACCCCGGCAACCCCGGCATCGCGGCCGTCCATGAACGCACCCGCCTTGGCGACACGGCCCGGTTCGGACGGATGGCCGCGGCCCGTCCGCCCGCGCCACAGACCCCGGCGGACGACGACCGGACGGTGTCTCTGCCGGACGCGCTGCGCCGCCGCCAGTCGGGCCCCTCCCTCCTCGGCCTGATCCGCGAGCCGATCTCGCTGCGAAGGATGCGGCGCGTCCTGGGCCACGCGCTCGATCCGCACCCGTCCGACGCGGTCCTGGACGGTGACCCACCGCCGATCGACCTCCACCTCGCGGTCATCGATGTGGAGGACCTCCCGTCCGGGCTGTACCGGCTCCATCCGGACGGCGCGCTGGAGTGCCGGCGGCCGGAACCTCCCGGCGTGCCGCTGCAGCGGCTGCTTCACGAGGCGGGTGTGGGCATCGCCCTCAACTGCCGGACCGCCAACTTCGTCGCCTACCTGGTCGGCGACCTCGACGCCGCCGCCCGCGGCTTCGGCGGCAGGGCGGAACGGATCCTCTCTCAGGAAGCCGGGGTGGTCGCCCAGCGCATCTGCGTGCTCGGCGCGGCGGAGGAACTCACCGCCCGGATCCACAACGGCTATCCGGCGGACCGCGTCCGCGAGTTCCTGGGTCTCCGGCGAGGCCGCCAGGCGCCCCTGTTCCAGATCGTGGTCGGGCGTTCCCGCCCGACGGCGCGCTACCAGCTGCCTGTCGTGTGGTGAGGGACGGGAGGGGCATGACCATGACGAACTTAGCCGTGCGGGTCGCCGGCCTGCCGGTGTCCGTGCTCGACGATCTGCGCTGCCGACGGGCGTACCGGCTCCTGCGGGACATCAGGGAGCTGGACGCCCGGCTGGCGGCCGAGGATGCCGCCCTCGCCGACGAACTGTACGAGATGATCGGCCGCGGCTCCCACCCGCGGCTCAAGCCACAGCTCGTCGGCGTGCGCCGGGCGCTGTTCCAGCATCGGCGGATACCGGCCGGGCGAGCGCGCGTCCTGGACCTGATGCCTCCGGACCTCAGGGACCGTGTGCGCGAACGCGAACGCGGGCTCGCCGAACACGCCGGGCTGCTGGAGGAGCTCAACGAGGTTCTCCAGCGCGACAAGGCCGAAAGCAACGAGCGGCTCCGCGAGGTCCTCGCCTCCCCGGAGGTCCGGACCGGCCTGATCCATGCCGCCCCTGAGCTTCACGAGCGGGTCACGTCATGGCTGGATCGTCCGGACAAGAGCCCGCAGGAGAGACGGCTCGTCAGCCTGGCCAAGTACGTGGTACGCGCCACGGCCAAGACGAGCCCGCTCAGCACGTTCACCACCAGCGGCCTCGGACGCTGGGCGGACGGCGGCCCCGCCGTCTCGATCCTCCCGGCGGTTCCGGCACGCTGCGTCTTCGAGCTACAGCCGTTCCTCACCCAAGCGATCGTCCGGCGGCTCCTGCGGTCGCCCGCCTGCTCGGACGCGGTCCGGGTTCGGATCAACCCGAGCGCGGTCTTCACGGACGGCGTGGTCCGCTTCCTTGGTCCGCCTCCGGACGGTTCCGTGGTGGCGCTGCGTCTCACCCCGCGGCTCCAGCGATCGCTGGAGGGTGTCGGCCGGGGGGTTCCGCCCGGCGCCGACCGGGTCTTCGAACGGCTCGTGGAGATCGGGCTGCTGGAGCCCTATTTTCCCGTGCCGGACCAGTCGGCCGACTACCTGGGGGACCTGCTCGCCGTCCTGGAGAAGACCGGCGGCAGGCCAGACGACCTGCTCGCCGACCTGCGCGGGGTGCACGGCGAGGTCCGGGAGCAGCTGGGGACGGCCGTTCCCGAGCGGCGGGCCCGGCGGGTTGCGGCACTGCGGGAACGGCTCGTCGACGTGGTCCAGCGCGCCGGTGCCACGGCCCCTGCGGGTCCGGACTGGCGCACGCCGCTGTTCTCGGAGCTCAGCGCCTTCGAGGAGCCGATCGCCTCCTGCGACCTGAACCGCTGGGGGCCGGTCCTCGACGATCTCCAGCGGTTCCGCCTGCTGCTCCCGGTCTTCGACCGTAAGCTGCCCTTCCGGCTGGCCATGGCCGCGTACTTCGAGCAGCGCCACGGCAGGTCGGCCCGGGTGCCGTTCGTGGAGCTCTTCACGGGGTACCAGCGCGAGCTGGCCTCGCCGGGCGGCGTCCCCCCGGAAGGCGCCCTCGGCGCCGCCGAGCTGCGGCGCATCCGCGAGTTCACGCCGCTGTTCACCTCCGACGGCGGATATGGGCCGCTGCTCGCCGCCCCCTGCCAGCGCGTGCGAGACGCGGCCCGGCTGCAGTCGTCGGCGGGTCGGCGGCTCACCGGAGTCCACCCCGACGCCGACGGAGTCGTCCGGATCCCGGGCTCCCTGGTGGACGAGATCGTCCGAGACGTCCGCGGCATCGTCGAAGGACCTGCGGCGATCAGCTGCTACGGCCAGGTGGCCCGGCTCGATCCGCTCCATTTCGTGGTGAACGACGTCGTCGGTGGTCACGGGCGCGGGCACGGCCTCGTGCGGCGCCTCGCGGGAGACGACTCGGCCCATCCCGCCGTGGCGACGGACCGGGACGGCAGGTTGCTCGCCGAGATCGACAACAGCTTCGGAGTCACGCTGAACGTGCGCGCCCCCGCGGTCGCCCATGTGATCGACTATCCGGGGCTGGTGAACGGCAGGCCGGACGAGCGGCGAATCCCGATCGGCGAGCTGGAGGTCCGGTACGACGCCGACCGGCATGTGTTGCGGCTGTTCTGGCCGCGGGCCGCCCGGGAGGTACGGCCCGTGCACACCACGTCGATGTGGGTGAACTACCTGCCGCCGCCGCTCCGCCTGTTGATCGACGTCTTCGCCGACACGCCCGACCTGTTCCGCCCCAACCTCACCTGGCCCGGCGAAGTGGCCTTCGACACGCTGCCCGGGGAGATGCGGCACGGACCTCGCGTCGAGTTGGGGAGCCTGACGCTGCGCCGGGCCCGGTGGGTCGGGTACGCCCGCGACGTCCCGCAGCGGCGGCGGGGCGAGGGGGATGCGGTGTTCCTGCTCCGCCTGAGCGAGTGGCTGGCAGGGCACGGCATCCCGGACGCCTGCTACGTCCAGGTAATACCGCGCGACGCTCGAAGCGCCGGAAGGACCGACGCCAGGTCGCGCAAGCCCATGTACTTCGATCTCGCGAACCGCTTCCTGGTCCGTGCTCTGGGGCAGGCGTGCGCCGACGACGGTTCCCTGATCGGTTTTCACGAGCCATGGCCCGGCCTGCAGAGCGCACTACCGGTGGACGGCGGCGAGTGCCGCGTCACCGAGTTCCTCATCGAAGTGACGGAGGAGAGGGGACACGATGCCTGAGCCGCGCTGGGTGAGCGCTCACATCTTTTACCAGGGTGACCACGACGCGTTGCTGACCACGCTCGTACTGCCGCTGGTTCGCGACCTGTCCGGCCGGGGACTCGCGCGCGCCTG
The DNA here is from genome assembly GCA_050698635.1 of Spirillospora sp. Taxonomy (GTDB): domain Bacteria; phylum Actinomycetota; class Actinomycetes; order Streptosporangiales; family Streptosporangiaceae; genus Spirillospora. The sequence continues at coordinate 1,592 of JBOHBY010000048.1, read as the reverse complement.
GTTCTTCCTGCGTTACTGGGACGGCGGCCCCCACATCCGGCTCCGGGTGCTGGCGCCGGACGACCACGCCGGCGAGGTACGGACGCGCGTCGAGGGTGAGGCCGCGGAGTACCTGGCCAGGCACCCGTCGAGCCCCGTCCTGACCCCGGAGGAATACGCCGGGGTCGCCGCCCACCTCGCCGGCCGCGAAGGGGTCGGGCACGAGCGCGAAATGCGGCCGATCGACTCGGTCGCCTTCCTGCCCTATCGGCGCGAGCACGCGCGCTACGGAACCGGGAAGGCGATCGAGGCGGTCGAGGACCACTTCGGCGAGTCGAGCGCGCTCGCCCTCGCGATGCTCGAAGGCGGTGTGGACCGCCGCGCCCGCGCCGCGTTCGCGCTGTCCGCGATCTTCCTGGCCAACGCGGTCGCCACACCGCGCCGGGCGGACCTGGCCGAGCGGTTCGGTGGGAACGGGCTGCGGCTCGTCCCCGAGACCGTCGCGGCCGGCGATGACGGGCTGTACCGGGCGCAGCGCGACACGCTACTCGGGCTCACCGACCGATGGTGGACATCGGCGCGGGCCGACCCGGATGCCGTGCGCGGCGGTCGCGACGCGCAGTCCCGGTGGCTCGCGTCACTGTTCCGGCTGCGCGACCGCCTCACCGCCCTGCCGGATCCACCTCCGTTCGGAGACCTGGCCGACGTCTGCGGCCACCTGCTCACCAACCGGCTGGGAGTGGGGCCCGAGCAGGAAGGACGCGCGCGCTACTTCCTCGCCCGGGTCATGGCCGACCGGCGGCGGCCGGTCCCGGCGGCCGAGGGTGCCCGGTGACGACCCGGGAACACGCCGCGCTCGGCCGCGCCTTCGTCGACCTGGCCAACCAGCGGGTCGAGATGAGCGCGGCGAACTTCAGCGGGCTGCCGCCGATCTACAAGCGTTATCCGCGTGCCGGCCGCGTACCGCTCCCGGCCGAGCCCGGTGGGGACACCCTCCGCTCACCGCGGGAGCTCGGCCGGCTGCTGCGCGACGTCAACGGGCTGTCCGCGATGCTCTGGGGCCGCGGACTGCTCGACCTCGGCGGACGGTCCGAGGACCGGCGGCCCCCGGACCCCACCCTGGTCCGGCACGTCCCCGCCGGTGGCGCCCGTTATCCCGTCGAGCTCTACGCGGCCGTCGGGCCGCTGGGGTCGCTCCCGGCCGGGCTGTACCACTACGACCCCCGTCATCACGCACTGGACCGGCTCCGTTCCGGCGACCCGCGGGCGGCCGTCGTCGACTCCCTGGGCTCGCCGCCCGACCCGTTCCCCGATCTCGTCCTGCTGTTCAGCGTCGTCCTGTGGCGCGGCGCGGCCAAGTACGGCGAGTTCGCCTACCGGCTCCAGTCACTCGACCTGGGGGTCGTGGTCGGGCAGGCGCTGGCGGCGGCGGGGGCCCTGTGCCTCGACGGGGCGGTCCACCTGCTGTTCGCCGACCCGGCACTCGACGGGCTGCTGGGGCTTTCCGCACCGGCGGAGAGCGTGCTCGCCGTGGTCACGCTTTCCGGGGCCGGCGGGACGGCGCCCGGCGGGCCCGTCTCGTCGGCGCCGCCTCCCGCCGCGGAGTCTCCCGG
>JBOHBY010000047.1:0-1679 GCA_050698635.1 Spirillospora sp. | reverse complement strand
GTGCAGGAGTTGGAGATCATCCGGGCGGACAGCGTCAAGGTGCTGGCCGATGTCGCGGAGAAGAGCGGTGTGGATTTCCCGGCGATGATCGGCACCATGATCGAGCTGCCGCGGGCGGCGATGACCGCCGGGCAGATCGCCGAGGCCGCCGAGTTCTTCTCCTTCGGCACCAACGACCTCACCCAGACGACCTGGGGTTTCTCCCGCGACGACGTCGAGGCCGCGTTCTTCTCCCGCTACCTGGACCTCGGGATCTTCGGGGTGTCGCCGTTCGAGACGCTCGACCGGGAGGGCGTCGGGCGGCTGGTGCGCATCGCCGTCGAGGAGGGGCGGCGCGTCCGGCCGGACCTGCACCTCGGGATCTGCGGCGAGCACGGCGGCGACCCCGACTCGGTGCATTTCTGCCACGACGTCGGCCTGGACTACGTGTCCTGCTCGCCGTTCCGCGTCCCCGTCGCCCGCCTGGAGGCCGGACGCGCCGCGATCGAGGCCGCCGACGCGGCGTCCGGCACCGGCGCGTCAGGGGGCAGCGACAGCCGCTGACCTCCGTTCTGTGGGCGGGATGACATACCGAACCGGCGAACCCGGCGCACGCGCCGGGCCATCTAACCTAACGTGTCCGATGCGATGACGTTGGAAATGGGCTTGCCGGAGACCGAGTACGAGACCGACCGCCCGGAGGCCGCCGGGCCTGCCGCCGATACGCCCGATACACCGGGCCCGGGCGGGCCTGGCGACCCCGGTGATTCCGGTGATGCCGGTGATTCCGGGGACGGGTGGCGGGCCCGCCGCCGGGTGCGGCGGGCGCGGCGGGGCAGGCGGTCGCCGTGGATCACGATCCCGGCGACGATCATCGCGGGGCTGGTGGCCATCGCCGTCCTGACGCCGCTCACCGTCGGCGCGCGGATCTGGTACCAGGCCCGGCAGGACGAACGGCCCCGCTCCGACGCGATCATCGTCCTCGGCGCGGCGCAGTACAACGGCAGGCCGTCACCGACGCTGAAATGGCGGCTCCAGCACGCACTCAAGCTCTACCGCGACGGCGTCGCGCCCGCGATCGTGACCGTCGGCGGCAAGGCGCCGGGCGACAACTACACCGAGGCGGGCACCGGCCGCGCGTGGCTGATCGAGAAGGGCGGGGTGCCCGCGTCCAAGGTGTTCGCGGTGCCCGTCGGACGCGACACGCTGGAGAGCATGAAGGCCGTCGGCAAGGAGTTCGACCGGCACGACTGGGGCTCCGGGGTGATCGTCACCGACCCGTGGCACGGGCTGCGCTCCAAGAAGATGGCCGAGGACAACGGGATCGAGGCCGCCGCGTCCCCGACCCGCAGCGGGCCCAGCGTCCAGACACGCGACACCCAGTTCCAGTACATCGTCCGGGAGACCGGCGGTTACCTGTCGTACGTCCTGCTGGGCAAGAGTGTCCACACGCCGGACGAGACCATCAAGCGCGTCCACATCGACCCGTCCGAGACGCCACCGGCCCGCTGATCACGAATCCCCCTGGACGGCGCCACAGGGGCCTTACCCTGGATAGGGCCATGACGACCAACTCCAGGCACGACAGCCCCGGCGGCTACACCGCCCGTGACATCGAACGCTGGGCGCCCGAGCCCGCCAAGCGGCGCGACCGGACGGCGTTCGAACGCGACCGCGCCCGCGTCCTGCACAGCGCCGCC
>JBOHBY010000046.1:0-3352 GCA_050698635.1 Spirillospora sp. | reverse complement strand
GCTCGGACGGCTGCACGCCGCCCTCGACCGGCTGACGCCGCCCGTCCAGCAGAGCCTCCTGATCCCGACGCCGCGCGCCGCCGACGCGGCCGCCGCCGTCGCGGAGATGCTGCGCGACGTCCCAGAGGACGGCGACGGCACCGACTTCGACGCGCTGACCGGGCGCCGCCTGCGGGAGCGAGGCGCCCTGCTCACCGAGTTCGCCGGACACCAGCCGCCGGAGATCGAGGTCAGCACGGTCGGCCATCTGCACGGCTCGTTCCACGCGGGGCACCTGCGGTACGGCGGGGCGGGCAACGTCACCGCCGTGCTCGGCTGGGGGTCGCTGACGACCGGTCCCGTGGCGGGCGAGGTCGTGCGCTCGGCGGCACGGTTGTTCGCGTGCGACGACGAGCGCGGGCTCGACCTCGACCGCGTCCAGGCGTTCGTACGCGGCCACCGTTCGGCGTTCCCGCTGGACGCCGGACAGATCCAGTCGGCCGTCCACCGGGAGTGGTGGGAGCGGCTCTGCGACGTGGCGCCGCTGCGGCACCGGTACCTGGGCGAGGACGGCGCCGCCGGGCGCGGACCGGCGGCCCTGGTCGCGTGGTGGTCGGCGCAGCTCGACCGAACGCTGGACGCGTTCGCCGCCCCCTACACCGCACCGGACGCCGACACCTACGCCGACGCACCCGGCGACAGCCCCGCCTTCGGCTAGCGCAGTGCGGCACGGCACCGCGCTCCCTCCCCGGACGGCGGCCTGTGATAGAAAAAAATTCTGGATCGCACAGTCTAAAAGGAGCGGACATGACAGCAGTCGCGGTGCTCGGCACCGGGATCATGGGCGCGGCGATGGCCCGGAACCTGCTCGGGGACGGCCACCGGGTCACGGCGTGGAACCGCACCCGTTCGCGCGCCGAACCCCTCGCCGGGGACGGCGCCACCGTGCCGGACTCCCCCGCCGAGGCCGTCGCGGGCGCCAACGTGATCATCACGATGCTGAACGACGCTGAGACGGCCCTGTCGGTGCTGGCGGAGGCGGCGCCGGGGCTGCGGGACGGGCAGGTGTGGGCGCAGATGGGCACGGTCGGCGTCGAGGACGTGCCGCGCCTGGCGGGCTACGCGGCCGAGCGGGGGCTCACTTTCGTCGACGCGCCCGTTCAGGGGACGAAGGGGCCCGCCGAGCAGGGGAAGCTGATCGTCCTCGCGGCCGGGCCGAAGGACGCGCGCGCCGCCGTCGACCCGGTGTTCGACGCGGTCGGCGCCAGGACGCACTGGCTGGACGAGGACGGCGCGAGCGGCGCCGGAACCCGGCTCAAACTCGCCGCCGTCAGCTACGCGATCTCGCTGACGGGCGTGATCGCGGAGTCGGTCGCGCTGACGGAGGGCCTCGGGCTCGACCCGTCGCTGCTCGGCGAGGTCCTCACCGGCGGGCCGCTCGACTGCGGCTACCTCCAGGTGAAGATGAGGGCCATGCTCACCGGCGACTTCGAGCCGAGCTTCGCCGTCCGCAACGCGGAGAAGAACACGCGGCTGATCCACGAGGCGGCGCGGGCGGCGGGCATCCGGGTCGACGTCAACGACGCGTCGGGGGCGCGGTTCCGCCGCGTCATCGAGCAGGGCCACGGCGACGAGGACATGGCCGCCACCTACCGTGCGAGTTCCCCCTCCTGACCCGCCCGCCGCGATTCCCAGCGGGCGTGCCGAAGGGCGTGCCGACGCGCGTCTCGAAGGGCGTGCCGGTGCCGGGCGTCCACTGCGCGGCGGGCGAGGATGGTGGTCATGGACGTTCTGAGCAGCCGCATCCTGCTGCGCCCCGCCGACCCGGACCGCACGCAGCGCTTCTACCGCGACGTGCTCGGGCTCGCGGTGCACCGCGAGTTCGGCCCGGCCGCCTCGCCCGGCATCGTGTTCTTCCTCGGGCCGGGCCTGCTTGAGGTGTCGGGGCACGGCGCGGGCGGGACGGGCGCGTCCCCGATGATCTGGCTTCAGGTGCGCGACGTCCGGGCCGAGCACGAGCGGCTCGCGGCGGCCGGGGCGCGCGTCACGCGGGAGCCGCGGGTGGAGCCGTGGGGGCTGGTCGAGTTGTGGATCGAGGACCCCGACGGCGTCAAGATCGTTATCGTGGAGGTCCCGGAGGGCCATCCCCTGCGCCGCGACCAGCGTTCCTGACCACGACCGATGGTGACGATGAGCGACGACTACTGGAACCACAACACGCACTACCACGACGTCGTGCTGCGCAGCGTGCCGCGCGGATGCGGCGAGGCCCTGGACGTCGGCTGCGGCGACGGCCTGCTCGCGCGGAAGCTGGCGCCGCGCGCCCTGCACGTCACCGGGCTCGACCGGTCCCCGGAGATGATCGCCAAGGCGAGGGCGCTGAGCGAGGGCGTCGGCAACGTCGACTTCGTCGAGGCGGGGCTGCTGGAGTACGACCTGCCCGAAGACCATTACGACTTCGTCTGCAGCGTCGCCGCGATCCACCACATGGACTTCGTCAAGGGGATGACGGCGATGCGCGGCGCCGTCCGTCCGGGCGGGAGCCTGGTGGTCATCAGCCTGGCCGCCAACGGCAGCCTGAGCGAATGGGCGTACGCGGTGGCGGGCGTCCCCGCGCACCGCTACCACCGGTTCCGCAACCGGCGGCGCGCGGACGGCGGCCCCGGCGCCCCGGTCGTCGACCCGGAGATGACGTGGAGCCAGATCCGCGACGAGGCGCCGCGGCTGCTGCCCGGCGCCGTGTTCCGGCGGCATCTGCTCTGGCGTTACTCCATCGTGTGGCGGAAACCGCGCTGACCGTCCGGGCGGCCTTGACGGGCGAAAGCTGGAAAGGCTGGAAGTGTCGGGAGGGATCTGTACCGTCGGCCGCATGCCCCGGCCCCCTGGCGTCCCGACCCCCGACGAGCTGGAGGCGCGCATCTCCGAAGTGCGCGCCGCCGTCCGGCGGGCCATCGCGGCGGGCGACCGGCAAAGGGCCCGCGAACTGCGCGCCGAGCTGCGTGACGCGGAGCGCGCTTGGGACGACGCCGTCCTCGGCGACACTCCCAAGGCCGCCGACACGCCCGAGCCCAGCGAGGCCAAGACCAGCGAGCGCAAGACCGGCGAGCGCGAGGCCGGTGAGCGGGGGCTGCTGCCGGTCCGCGAGCAGGTCCACCAGGCGCTGACGCTGATCGGGGCGCCCGCCGCGCCGAAGCTGATCGGGTCGGTGTACGCGGCGTTCTTCCCCGGCGAGGTCCCGTCCACCCGGCTGACGAGCCTGCGGCGCGACGAGGAGCGCTCGTTCCGCACCGCCCCCTACGCGCGGCCGTACTACCTGTGCGCCGCGCTGACCGCCGACCTGCTCGCGCCCGCCCGCGGCCTCCTCACCGTGAGC
>JBOHBY010000045.1:0-1630 GCA_050698635.1 Spirillospora sp. | reverse complement strand
CCACGAGCCCCTCCTGATCGACTGGCGCGCCGCCGCGGCGCGCCCGTTCTACACCGCCACCCCCGGCGCGCCCGGCACCCTCGCGCGGCGCCGCCACCTGCACCTGCGCCAGCGCGAGGTCGTCCGGCTCGACGACGAGGTGTTCGACCTGGAGGGCCTGGACGAGTCCGAACGCACCGGCATCGTCGGGGAGGCGGCCCTGCTCGCCACGCTCCGCCGCGGCCGGACGGGCCGGATGAGCGACGTCGTCGCCACCATCCAGGAGGAGCAGGACCTGGTGATCCGGTCGGGGTTGCAGGGGGTGCTCGTCGTCCAGGGCGGTCCCGGCACCGGCAAGACGGTCGCCGCGCTGCACCGCGCCGCCTACCTGCTCTACACGCACCGGGACGTCCTCGAACGGCGCGGAGTCCTCGTCGTCGGCCCGAACGCCACGTTCCTCCGCTACATCGAGCAGGTGCTGCCCGGCCTGGGCGAGACCGACGTCGCGCTGGCCACGGTCGGCGAGCTGTATCCGGGCCTGAAGGCGACCGCGGCGGAAGAACCCGCGGTCGCGGTCGTCAAGGGCGATCTGCGGATGGCCGACCTGGTGCGGGAGGCCGTCCACGACCGGCAGCGCGTCCCGTCCGACGGCCTGCGCGTCGAGTCCGACGGCCTCACCCTGGTCGTGGACGCCGAGACCTGCGAACGGATACGCGACCACGCCCGCGGCCTGCGCCTCCCCCACAACGTTCAGCGGCGCCGCTTCGTCCACGACGTCCTGGAGGCGCTCGCCGTCAACCGCGCCGAGCAGTTCGACCGCATCATGGACGAGCCCCTCGAAGACATCACCAAGAACGGCGGCCTCCCCGCCTGGCTCCAGGAACTCATCGACGAGGCCGAAGACGAACCCCTCCTGGACGAAGCAGAACTCCGCCTGGCCAAGGAAGCGCTCTGGCACGACGCCACCGTCCGGCGCACCATCAACGCGCTCTGGCCCGAACTCACCCCCGAAAAGCTCCTGACCGACCTCTACGCCAACGCCGATTCCCTCACCCGCCTAGCGACCCGAGCCGGTCTGTCACCCACCGACTCAACACTGCTGCACCGTCCGTCCGAAGCCCCATGGACGGTGTCCGACGTCCCCCTCCTGGACGAGGCCGCCGAGCTACTCGGCAAGGACGACTCCGCCGAGAAGGCCCGCCGCCGCGCCGCCGCCGCCGAGCAGGCGCGGGAGGCGCGGTACGCCCAGGAGGTGATCGAGTCGGCCGACACCGGGAACCTCGAAACGCTCAAGGCGATCGACCTGATCTCGGGGAGCGATCTGGCCGAACGCCACCACGACGGCGGCCCGCCGCTCACCACCGCCCAGCGCGCCATGGCCGACCGCGAATGGGTGTACGGGCACGTGATCGTCGACGAGGCACAGGAGCTGTCGGAGATGGCGTGGCGCACCGTGATGCGGCGCGTCCCGACCCGCTCCCTCACCGTCGTCGGCGACATCGCCCAGACCGGCAGCGCCGCGGGCGCCTCGTCCTGGGGCCAGATGCTCGACCGGTACGTCCCCGGCCGCTGGCGCGAGCAGCGCCTCCTGGTCAACTACCGGACGCCGGCCGCCATCATGCGGGTCGCCGCCGGCGTCCTCGCGGCCGTC
>JBOHBY010000044.1:0-12911 GCA_050698635.1 Spirillospora sp. | reverse complement strand
GGTGTGGTCGCCGTCCGGCAGGGGAGGCTGGCCCTCTCACGCCAGCACGAGGCGCAGTCCCGTGAGCTGGCCGGCCGGGCGAGGCTGGCCGCCGAGACCGACCCGGTCGAGGCGACCCGGCTGGCGGTGGCGGCCTACCGGCAGGCGCCCACCACCGAGGCCCGCGACAGCCTCCTCAGCGTCGCCGCGACCACGCGGTTCAAGACCGGGCTGCGCGAGCCCACCTCGTCGGTGAGCGCGGTGGCGCTCAGTCCCGACGCGACCTGGCTGGCCGTCGCCTCCGCCCCCACCCACAACTCCCCGGGAGAGGTCGAGATATGGAGCACGCTGAGCGGCACGATGGTGGCCAGTCCTGACCAGGAGCGGGTGAATGCCCTGGCCTTCAGCCCCGATGGCCGCCGGCTGGTCACCGGTGGCCCTGCCGGTGACGCCGTCCACGCGCTCGTGACGGTTTGGGACCTGACCAGCCGCCGGCGTGTCGCGGCCTCGACGATCCCGGCGACCGCACCCGTCGCGGTGGCCTTCGACGCCGCCGGACGGGCCCTGGCCGCCACATCGTCCCCAGCGCGACTGTGGGACGTCACCGCGTCCACTCCCGCGCTGGTCACCGGCCGCGGCGCACTTCCCCCCGGCCTCCGCGCGGACGAAAGCCTGGACGGACGGATCCATGTGCGGACGGTCGAGACCGAGCGGCGGGTCAACGACCGGACAGGCCCCGACGAGGAGTTCGACGACCCGAAGACGAGGGTCATCACCTCCCCCACGGCGGTCGTGGACCGCCGGACGGGGGAGCGGCTGTGGACCCTCGGCGCCGGCCAGATGCCCGCGGACATCACCGCGTGGCACCTGTCGGGCGACGGCCGCGTCCTCTATGTCGCCGATGCCGGGCACGACCAGATCATGGCCTGGGATCTCGTCCGCAGGGCCGACATCTCTCTGCTGGACGATGCTTCCCCCGCCATCGAACACCTGGCCGCGAGCATGGACGGGCGCCTGCTGGTCTCGGTGTCGCGCGAGGGCGCCGTCGAGATCCACGACCTGCGCCGATATTTCCCGCTGGGGCACACCGACGTCGTGGACAGCCTGGCCTACAGTGCCGACGGCCGCACCCTCGCCTCGGTCAGCGGCTCCGACTCCCAGGTCCATCTGCGCGATCCGGCCACCCACCGGCTGCGCGGCCTGCTACCGGCCTCACCGCGAGAACCCGCGTATCTGACGGACCTGGCCCGCGACCCGCGCACGCGGGGCCTGACCTTCAAGGCCTACGCGCTGCGGCTCCTCGGACCCGGTGGACCTGGGGCTCGGTGGAATTCCAGCCTCTCGGCGAACGAGGGAACGGTGGCGGTCAACCCTGCGGGCACCCAGTTGGCCTATGTCGTGCACGGCTTCATCGAGTTCTTCGACGTCCGTTCCCCTGACGGGTCAAGTGACCCCATCGCTCTCAGGGACTTGTTCCCGCTCGCCGACGAAGCCCCGCGGACTCTCAGCTACAGCCCCGACGGCAAACGCTTGGCGGTTCTGAACAGCCGGGGACAGCTCGGGATCTGGGACGTCGCCAACGCCAGAATCGCCCGGTTGCCGATCGCCCAGCCGCCCCCGTCGCGCGCCGTCGCCTTCAGCCCCGGCGGACGTTTCCTCGCCCTGGGCGGCGATGACCGCACCATCACGCTGTGGGACCTGAAGAACAACGCACTCTGGGGCACGCTCACCGGCCATTCGGAAGCCGTCACCAGCCTGGCCTTCAGCCCCGACGGCCGGACCCTGGCCTCCGGCGGCGCGGACCACTCCATCATCACCTGGCCCCTCGACATCACGACCGCCAAGAACCGTCTCGAAGTCCAGCTCAAGAGCGCCGACAGCAGTAGCCGTTGACCATCACCACAGCGCTTCGCCTGGTTCAGGACTGCCAGAGGGCGCGGCAGTGTTCGTCCAGCCACGTGGCGCATCCGTCTGGCGTCAGGCCCGCGTAGTCGAACGGGTAGGGGCCGTGCGGGCCGGTGATCAGGTCGAGCGAGTCGGGACGGGCGATGAACACCGTCTCCAGTTGCGCGTGGGGCGCGCGTCCGTAGGCGTCCGGGAAGAAGAACTCCAGCTCCTGCCAGAACTTGGACGTCTGGTTCCGTCCGCCGTTGACCCGGCCCGTCTTGACCTCGGCCTCGTCGAAGCGGAACCCGAGCGTCTCGTAGGCGCCGAAGAAGACGTCCTGGGCGGGCAGCGCGTGGACGGCGATCTCGTCGAAGTCGCCCCGGTCGACCGCGTCGTCGATCTCCAGGATCGTCCGGACGGCGGCCCGCGTCCCGTGCAGCCTCCGGCCGAGGGCGTGCGTGATCGGCATCTCCCACGGGACGTCGATCGCGAGCCGGTGCTCACGGACCTCGCCCGCCGCCAGCCCGAAGGCCGGGAGCGCCTGGAACGCGACCACCCCCGGGTTGTCCCAGCTCTTCTCGGTCGGCTCCGCCGCCTCCACCCGGGTGACGAGTTGCACCGCGATCCGCTCGATCCGGACGTCGGCGCCGCCGCCGGCGCCTTTGGCGGTCACCCGGGCGTGTAGCGTTCCGCCCGGCCTGACCTCGCCCGATTCCAGGACGGTCGCGACCTCAGGGGCGTTGACGCCGAGCGAGCCGAGGAACGTACGGAAAGCCATGTGCGCCTACCTCCGGAACGGTCCCGAGCGGATGCCTCAGATTAGAGTCTGGGACGTCCGCCAGGCCGCACGCCACGGCGAAACCGCCGATTCCGGCCATTTCGGACAGCAAGCCCCCGGCCTCGGCCGGCCCCGGTTCCGGTTCCGGTTCCGGTCAGTGCATGGCGGGTTGCTCGTCCTTCAGCATGCCGCGGATCTGCTCCCGGAACTCGGGAGTGTCGTCGTGCCCGTGCACCGAAACCGCATGCTCGGCGGCGGCGCGGACGACCTCGTCCTCCTCGCCGCTGATCATGAGCGTGCAGCCGGACTCGCTGGGCTCGTCCCGGCAGTCGGCGACCTTCCGCATGGTGCCCCCCTTTCGTGGCCGGTCGGCCCGCGAGGAGCGGCTTCGCGAGGAGCGGCTCCGCGCGGCGCCGACCGCTGTCGCAGCTCCCCTCCATCGTCGCATAAGGCCAGGTCAGAGTGAAGTTCGGCGGAAATGTCGGACGGACGGCGTAGGGTGGCGCGGCCGGTGAAGGGAGACGAGAGCGGTGGATTGGGTCGAGTCCGGCGGGGGACCGCTGCTCCTGGCGCCCGCGTCCCAGCTGACGCACTGGGGCGGCGTGGACGACGATGACGGCCCCGTCGAGACCTGGGGCGACTACGGGCGCGCCTGCGCGGTCGAGGGCTACATCGGCCTGGTCAAGGTCGGCGCCCTGGACGGCCTGGTCCTCGGCGACGAACCCGCCCTGACCACCTACCTGCCCGGCGAGCGGCTCTTCCTCCGCTGGGCCGCGGCCGACTCCGAGGCCGAACTCGTCGCCGCCGCCGAGAAGGCCGTCCACACCGCTCCCTGGGACGAGCACCTCGTCTGGGACGTTGACGGCCCGGTCGTCCTCATCGACTCCGCGTGGCCCGGCTCGTCCCCGGAACCCGGCAACCACCTGGTCATCGACATCGTCCCGTCCCGCTACGACGTCCGCGCGGCCTATGTCCGGGACGAGAGCAACTGGATGATCCTCGTCCAGCTCCGGCCCCTAGACCCTGGCCCCTAGACCCCGGGCTCGCCCAGGCCGACGTGGGTGCCGACGCCGTCCCTCAGGGCCGCGCTGAGGACGGCGTCCAGAAGGCCGGGGAACCGGGCCTCCAGATCGTCCCGGCACAGCTCCACGAAACACCGGGTGCCTTCCTGACGCGTCCGCGTGACACCCGCGTCGCGCAGGACGCGCAGATGGTGGCTCAGCGTCGATTTGGCCACCGGCACGCGCAGCTCGCCCCAGCCGCGCTCGCGCCCGTCCGCGAGCACGCGCACGAGACCGACCCGGATCGGATCGCTGAGCGCGGTCATCACCCCGATGAGCCCGATGTCGTCCGGCTCAGGATGGCGCGCCCGCTTCATGGCGCCATGCTAGCTTGTTCGATGTTCGCCGAACATCGAACAAAGGGAGCGGCGTGGACTTCACCGGCAGGGTCGTCATCGTCACCGGCGCCGGCTCGGGCATCGGCCGCGCCACGGCCCACCTCTTCGCGACCGCCGGCGCCCGGGTGCTGGGCGTCGGACGGCGCGAGGACGCGCTCGACGCGACCGCCGCCGACCACCCGGAGATCGCGGTCCACCCAGCCGACCTGCGCACCCCGACGGCCTCCCCGGAGGTGGTCGACGCGGCGATCACCCGCTGGGGGCGTCTCGACGTCCTGGTCAACAACGCCGGAGCGACCAGCCTGATGCCGCTGGCCGAGACCACGTCCGACGCCATCACCGCGCTCTTCGCCCTCAACGTGACCGCCCCGAGCCTCCTGGCGAGCGCGGCCCTTCCGCACCTGCGCCAGACCGGGGGGACGATCGTCAACGTCTCCAGCACCTATGGCCACCGTCCGCTCCCCGGCGCCGCACACTACGCCGCGTCGAAGGCCGCGCTGGAACACCTCACCCGGAGTTGGGCCCTGGAACTGGCCGCCGACGGCGTCCGCGTCAACGCCGTGGCCCCTGGCCCCACCGAGAGCGAGGCGCTGTCCGCCGCCGGCCTCCCCGACGCCACCGTCGAACAGATCAAGAAGGAGGAGGCGGCTCGCATCCCGCTGGGACGCCGGGGCGACCCGTCCGAGGTCGCGACCTGGATCCTCCGCCTGGCCGACCCGCGGACCACCTGGCTGACCGGCCAGATCCTCAGCGTCGACGGCGGCCTGAACCTCACCTGACCCCACCGGCTCCGCCACGTCGCGGCGCTGCTCGACTACGCGGAGAGCGTCGCCGGCGGGATGCGCGTGCCGCGGGTGGTGGGGATCGAGTCCGAGGCCGACGTGGCGTACGCCGCTCTCCAGCTGATGTTCGTGCGCGACCTCGACCGGCTGGACGCGCTGCTCTTCGCCGTCCGGGACGGTGAGCCCGCGTTCCCCGCGTGTCATCCCGTCGGCGCCGAAGAATGTGGCGCGGTGGCTGCTTCGACCGCGACGCTTATCAATCCGTCCCTGTCACGGTGAAGGAGACCCGGACCAAGGCGTGGATCTGGCTTCCCCCACGCCATTCTCACCATGCCGTCACGACGTGATCGTTGACCAGGTCAACGGCGCCGTTCGGTCGTGTGAGTACAGGCTGCTGTACCGAGGATGACGCGTTGGCTGGATCGTTCGCGATGGGCGGTGGCTTCTAGCGTCGGAGCGCATTCACCGACACTGGAAGGACGTGCGAAGTGCGCGAATTCCGCTTCATGCTGATCGCGTCGGCGGTGGCGCTGCTGTGCCTCGGGCTGACCACACCGGCCGCGCTGGCCGGGCCCGAACCGCCGGGCGCGGACGGCGGCGTCTCCACAATGATCATTGGCGGGCGGGACGCGACCGAACCGTACTCGTTCATGGTGTCGCTGCAAAGCGAGGCCGAAGGCGGGAACCATTTCTGCGGGGGCAGCCTGATCGCCCCGGAATGGGTCGTCACCGCCTTTCACTGCGTGCGCAACGTCGCCGATCCCGGGGACCTCGAACTCCGGATCGGGAGCCTGCGCAAGAAGGAGGGCGGGACCGTCCGGGGCGCGGAGCGGGTCGTCCTCCATCCCGAAGGCGACGCGGTCCATTTCGATATCGCGCTGGTCAAGCTCGACGAGCCGGTGTCGAACGCGCCGGTGCCGGTGGACGCCCGGCAGCCCGCCGGTAGCCCGGTCCGGATGCTGGGCTGGGGGTGCACGGAGCCGAATCCGGCGACCTGGGGCTGTAAACCGGGGACCACGCCCGAGGTGTTGCAGGTGCTCGATTCCGGGGTCCGCGATTCGGGGGCGTGCGTGAACGTGAAGGGGCCCATCGAGCCGGAGTCCGAGCTGTGCACCGGCAATCCGGACAGCAAGGCCGGTGCCTGTTTCGGTGACTCCGGCGGGCCGCTGCTGCGCTCGACCGCCGGTGGGTGGCGGCTGCTCGGCGCGTTCAGCCGGGTCGAGATCCTGTCCCAGGACCACACGGCCGACTGCTCCACGGGAATGGGCATCTACACCGATGTGACCGTGCATCGGGAATGGATGGAAAGTGTGATGTCGGGCGGGTAGCAGGGGGAAAGGCCGACCGGCCCGGCTTTCTGGGGGGAAGAGCCGGGCCGGTCGCTTATCCGCGCCTATCCGCGCAGGGTGGCGCGGTGGATATCGAGGAGGGTGCGGGAGTCGGCGGGGGAGAGGGTGACCTCTTCCAGCAGTTTCCAGGTGTCCCAGAGGTCGACCGGGGTGGCGTCGATGCCGAGGGCCGTGTGGACGACGGAGACCCGGTCGGTGACGTCGGGGAACTCGAACACGTCGAACGAGCCGTGCAGGCCCGCGTGGGCGCCGGTGGTCGGGGGGATGAGGCGGACGGTCGAGCGGCCGTCGGCGGACAGGTCGAGCAGGTGGGTGAGCTGCGCGTCCATGATGTCCGCGGGGCCGCCGTGCCGCTCCAGCGTGTGGCCGTCGAGGATCACGTCGAGGGTGCGGGGCTCGCCGCCGGGGCGGTGCCGCTGGCGGTGCAGGAGGAGGTCCAGTTCTTCTTCCACGTCCACCCTGGGGATGTGGTGCTCCAGGGCCAGGCGGGCGTAGGCCTCGCAGCGGGCGAGGTCGGGGATCCGGGCGATGCCGTAGGTGTGGACGAGCGGTGCCTCCGACTCGACGGTGTAGAGGTCGCGGACGAGCGCCTTCAACCGCCCGACGTGCCGTGCCAGCCAGGGCGGGCCCTCCGGGCGGGACGCCAGGTCGACCAGGACGTCCCGGATGCGCTGCGGGACGCCGTAGGCGTCCAGGATCTCGGCGACCTCGGCGGGGGTGACGTGGCCGAAGCCCGTCTCGACGCGGGCGAGCCAGTCGGCGTTGCGGCCGAGCCGGGACGCGGCGTCCAGGTAGGACAGTTCGAGGATCTCCCGGATTCTCCGCAGGTGCTGCCCCAGGCTCCGGGCGTTGATGTTGGGGGCTCGGTAGTCCACGGGCATGCGTCCACCCTAGGTCCGAACCGGTTCCGGTGCGCAGCCTTTCGATCGCCGAACGTGGTCAGCGGCAGGACTTTTCTGATTCGGCCCAGAAGGTGGTCAGGGCGGTCGCGGTGGTTTCGGGGGCGTCCCACGCGGGGGAGTGGGCGGCGCCGGGGATGACGACCTTGGACGCGTTGAGCCGCTCGGCCATAGCCGCCTGGGCGGCGGGTTCCCAGACGTCGTCGTCCTCGCCGTAGAGGACGAGCGTCCGCAGGCCCGTTTCGGCGCAGTGCTTGGCCAGCTCGTCGACGCGGTCGGGGGCGGAGACGATCTCGTTGGACATGCAGACCAGGCCCGTCTCGGAGTTGCCGAGGGTCCGGGCCTTGATGAAGTCGATGATGTCCTGCGGGAGGCCGCGTCCGGTGTAGTCGGGCTCCAGGGCGATCTCCCAGATCGCCTGCATGCCGAGCTCGGGGATGGCGTCGCGGAGCGAGCGGGCCTTCGCCGCGAACTGGCCGCCGACGGCCGACGGGCCCGAGCTCATCAGGGTGAACGAGGCCGGGCGGACCTGGTCGCTGAGGACGCTCTCGCGGCCGACCAGCCCGCCGAACGAGTGGCAGACGAGGTGGGCCGGGTCCGGGCCGAGCGCGTCGAGGAGGACGGTGAGGTCCTCGCCGAGCGCGGCCCGGGTGTACGCGGACTCCTCGTCCGGGCCGATCGACTCGTACTGGCCGCGCATGTCGATCGACACGACGCGGCGGCCGGACGCGGCGAGCGTCTGCAGGACGGCGAGGAAGTCCTCCTTGCTGCCGGTGAGGCCGGGGACGAGGAGGGCCGGACGGCGTTCGGGCACGCCCGATCCAGGGAGGGCCTCCAGCGCGGCGAACGGGCCGCGGGACGTCTCGAAGGTCGTCCGGCGAACGCCGGGGGGCAGCTTCAGGAACCGGGGCGTACTCACAGGTGACCACCATAGTCAATGCACCGGTGTGGGGCCGGGGTGGAAATCTTCCGGTGATAGCGTCGCAGGGTGCGTCCGAAGCCTGCCGTTTCCGCGCATCGCCGCGACGAAGCGGGCCTGACCGGCCTCACCGAGGCCGTCGAGTCCGGTGCCGAGTACGTGGAGATCGACATCCGGCGGACGGGGGACGGGCGGCTCGTCGTCCACCATGATCCCGACCTGGCGGGGCTGCCGCTGAAACGGCTGTCCTACGAGCGGGCGCAGGAGCTGTCGCCGCGCCCGATCCCGCTGGTCGAAGAGGCCATGCAGATCATCGGGGGGCACGCGCAGGGCCATCTGGACCTGAAGGAACGCGGCACCGAGCACGAGACCGTGGCGCTCGCGGTGGAGGCGTTCGGGCGGGACGGCTTCGTCGTCACCACCCGGGACGTGCTCTCGCTCGTGGAGATCAAGAAGAGCTTCCCCGGCGTCCGGACGGCGCTGTCGGTGGGACGCAACCTCTGGGAGCGGGGCGCGGCGCACGACTTCGCGCCGCTGCGGCTCATCCGGAAGGCGGGCGCCGACATGGTCGCCGTCAACTACCGGCTGGCCCGCGTGGGGGTGCTGCGCCAGTGCGGGCGAGCCGGAATCCCCGCCATGGTGTGGACGGTCAACGCCGAGCCCGTGATGCAGCGGTTCCTGCGTGATTCGCGGGTCGCCGTGCTGGTGACCGACCATCCGAGCATCGCGCTGAAGCTGCGCGACGGCGGGTAGCGGGCCCGCGGAGGCCCGGAGCCGCGGAGGCCGCGAGACTGAGCGGGGTGTCTCGCGGTCGGCTCCGTCGGCTACGCGATCCGACCGGCTAGGCGGTCTGGGACTCGGCGGTGTCGGGCGCGGGCGTCGCCGTGGACGGTTTGCCCGCGCGGGTGCGGCGGCGTCCGCCGCGGCTGCGCTTGCGCTCGGTGGCGACGGCGTCGACGACGTTGTCGTCCGCCGGGGCCTCGGTCTCGGTCGCGGTCGCCTCCACCGGCTTGCCGGCGCGGGTCCGGGACCGGTTGCGCTTGCGGCGGCGGGGCCGCGGCCGCTCACGCTCACGCTCACGATCGCGGTCGCGGTCGCGGTCGCGGACATGGGTGCGGACCTTGCCGGTCTCGCCGATGTCCTCCAGTTCCTCAGCGTCCAGCCCGGCGCGCCCGTGTCGCTGCTCGGCCGGCAGCCGCCCCTTCGTGCCCGCGGGGATGCCGAGCGCCTCGAAGAAGTGCGGCGACGTGGAGTAGGTCTCCTCCAGGTCGGCGAACGACAGGTCGAGCGTGCCGTTGATCAGCTTCCAGCGGACGATGTCGGACCAGTCGACCAGGGTGACGGCGACGCCCTCCTTGCCCGCGCGGCCGGTCCGGCCGATGCGGTGCACGTAGGTGTCGGCGCTGTCGGGGCACTCGTAGTTGACGACATGGGTGACGTCGTCGACGTCGAGGCCGCGGGCGGCGACGTCGGTGGCGACCAGCACGCCGATCTTGCCGTTGCGGAACGCGCGCAGCGCCCGCTCCCGCTGGCTCTGCCCGAGGTCGCCGTGCACGGCCGCGGCGTCGAAACCGCGCTGCGCCAGGTCGGCGGCGACCCGGTCGCAGGCCCGCTTCGTCTGGCAGAAGACCATGGTCAGGCCACGGCTCTCCGCCTGCAGAAGGCGGGCCAGCATCTCCGGCTTGTCCATCTGGTGGGCCTGGAAGACGTGCTGGACGACCTGCGGCGTCGCGTCCGACTCGGTGTGCGACTCGGCCCGGACGTTGGTCGGGCGGGTCAGGTACCGGCGCGACAGCGCGACGATCTCGCCCGGCATGGTCGCGGAGAACAGCATCGTCTGCCGCTGGGCCGGGATCCGGTCGATGATCCGCTCGATGTCGGGCAGGAAGCCGAGGTCGAGCATGCGGTCGGCCTCGTCCAGCACCAGGATCCCGACTTCGGACAGGTCGAGGTGCTTCTGCTTGACGAGGTCGAGCAGCCGGCCCGGCGTGCCGACGACGACCTCGACGCCTTCGCGCAGTGCCGAGATCTGCGGCTCGTACGCGCGGCCGCCGTAGACCGACAGCACGCGGGTGCCGAGCTTGCCGCCGGCGACCAGGAGGTCGTCGGTGACCTGGAGGGCCAGCTCGCGGGTCGGCGCGACGACGAGCGCGCGCGGCGCGCGGCCGCCGTGCTCGATGCGCTGCAACAGCGCGGCGCCGAACGCGAGGGTCTTGCCGGTGCCCGTACGGGCCTGGCCGATGATGTCGTGCCCGCCCAGCGCGATCGGCAGGGCGAGCTCCTGGATGGGGAACGCGTCGACGATGCCCTCCGCTTCAAGGGCATCTGCTATCTCGGGGACGACCCCGAGTTCACGAAAGGTAGTCAGGGCTTTCAGCCTCCAATATGCGGGGTCTCCGCTCCCGGGTGCGGCGCGGCACATCGGTGGGCGGCGCCGTTCTGGCGTGCCCGCCGATCGCTCTTCCTGTGGCCGCGCGCTCGCGCGGGAGGGACCAGCCGTTGCTCAAAATGTTCGGCGACCGCAGTCAGGGGTCGAAAGCAGTCACTCGCTGTGACTGCGTGCGGTCACACTCCGCGACGCAGTGTACCGACCGTTGATTGCATACACCAATAGCCGATCAACATACTCAACGTTTGCAGGGTTTGATCTATTCCGCGGCCTGCCCGCCAGCGGGTATCCGACGCGGGCGGTGCGCGTCCCGGGACCGTCGGCGGGCGTGTCGCGAGCCCTTGCCGGACGGCCACATTCGGACATTCGGCGTGCGCCGGGCCCGGCCGCTGGGGGCCGGGCCTTCGCGTGGTCAGGTGTACTGGGTGCCGAAGCCCACGCTGCGCTGCTCGTCCTCGACGATCTCCAGGTAGCCGACGCGTTCGGCGGGGATGACGACGCGTCCGGCGCGGCGGTCCTGGAGGACGAACACCCCGTGCGGCTGCTCGGCGAGCGCGTCCGACAGCGCGTTCTGTACCTGGTCGGCCGACTGCTCGGTGTCGACCACGAGTTCCTTCGGAACGTTCTGCACGCCGATGCGGACCTGCACGCGATGCTCCCGTCGTCCATCCCGTCCCGCCGACCACCGGCGGGCCCCTCTTGATGTTCGCACGCGGATCGGCCGATGCGCCGTCACGGGGTTCGGCCCAGGGTGAAACCGTCCGGAGGGAACCGGCGTGACCGCAGGGAACCGGCGTTACGCGTCCCCCGCGCGGGGGAAGCCGGAGATGCCGCGCCAGGCCAGCCGGGCGATGATCTTCTCGGCGGTGTCCTTGGGGATGGCGCGGTGCTGGGACAGCCAATAGCGGGCGCTGACCTCGGCCATACCGACCAGGCCCATGCCGAGCAGGTGCGCCTCGTCGCTCGGGGCGTCGGTGTCCTCGGCGATCACCTGGGCGATCATCTCGGCGCACTGCTGGTTGGCGCGGTCGACGCGGGCCCGGACGGGCGCGACGTTGCGCAGGTCGGACTCGAAGACCAGCCGGTAGGCCTCGCCGTCGCCGGCCACGAAGTCGTAGAACGCCCGGATGCTCGCCTGGACGCGCAGCTTGTTGTCCGTGGTGGCGTCGAGCGCGTCACGGACGATCTTCACCAGGGCCTCGGCGTGCTCGTCCAGCAGCGCCAGGTACAGCTCCAGCTTGCCCGGGAAGTGCTGGTAGAGCACGGGTTTGCTGACGCCCGCACGCTCGGCGATCTCGTCCATCGCCGCCGCGTGGTACCCCTGCGCGACGAACACCTCCTGGGCAGCGCCGAGCAGTTGCCTGCGGCGCGCCAGCCGCGGCAGCCTCGTGCCGCGGGGGCGTGCGTCCGGGGTCGCGGTCACCACTCTCTCCGATCACCGATGGGTGCGGCGGCGGATGGGGGGCGTCCGCCGCGCGGGAACAGTCCATCATCCTACGCGCGGGTAACTCCGTCGGTCACGGGCAAGGACCGCCGACGTTCCTTCACGCAGGTCAGTGTATTTCCGGCGAAGGGCCGCGGGCGTCCCCGCCCGGATCTTCGGGCGACTTTGTTATCGGTAGTCGTCCTCGTCCAGGCGCACCTCGCGGCGCTGCTCGGCGGCGTCCGCCTCGTTGACGTCGTCGGGGACCTGCGCGTACCACTCGCGCGGGCCCTCGTCGTCGGCGAGCGCGGCGCGCTGCTCGGCGGCGTCGGCCTCGTTGGCCTCCCCGGCCTCGGTGTCCGGCGCCGCGGGCTCCAGGTCGTCGGTCTCGCTCATCGTCGGTGTCCTCCTCACGCGTGCGTGCCGGGACGGGTTCACGGGTGCCCGGCCAGTTCCCGCAGCGGCGCCTCGACCGACTCGCCGAGGGTCGGGAACGCGTGGACGACGTCGGCGAGCAGGCCCAGCGGCGTCTCCGCGCGGATGGCCAGCGCGATCTCGCTCATCCACTCCTCGGCGTTGAGTCCGGCCGCGGCGGCGCCGACCAGCAGCCCGCGGGAACGGTCGGCGTACAACTCCACCCGGCCGCGCTCGTCGGCTTCGACCGCCGCCCGGGCCGTCGCGGCGAGGTCGTACCCGGCGGTGCGGAGGTCTATGCCGAGTTCGGCGGCCCGCGTCGGCGTGACGCCCACGGAGTAGACGGTCGGCGTGGTGTAGACGACGCGGGGAATCGCGCGGTAGTCGGCTTCTCGGCGGTGCCCGAGGAGGTTGGACAGTGCCACGCGCGCTTGGTAGCGGGCCGCGTGGGTGGTGCGCGCTACACCGGTGACGTCACCTGCCGCCCACACGCCGCCTGCGTCTGACTGGGCCTTGCAGGTTTCGTCCACGGGGATGCCTTGGCCGGGGGAGAGGGGGATGCCCAGTTTTTCCAGGCCAAGGCCGTCCACGCGGGGGCGGCGGCCTGCGGCGAGGAGGATGCGGTCGGCGTCGAGGGTGCCGCCGTCCGACAGCCAGAGGCGCAGGCCGGTGTCCTTGCGCTCGACGTTGCCG
>JBOHBY010000043.1:0-2491 GCA_050698635.1 Spirillospora sp. | reverse complement strand
GTGATCGACGTGGCGGCGGGCGACCTCGGGTCCAGCGCGGCGCGCAAGTACGACTGCGAGGGCTGGGTGCCGGCGCAGAACACCTACCGGGAGGTCACCTCGACGTCCAACTGCACCGAGTTCCAGGCGCGGCGCCTGGCGGTGCGGTTCAAGGACGACGGCGGAAAGAGCCGCCCGGTCGCGACGCTGAACGGGACGCTCGCGACGACGCGGTGGATCGTCGCGATCCTGGAGAACCACCAGCGGGCGGACGGGTCCGTCCGCGTCCCGGAGGCGCTCCAGAAGTTCCTCGGGCAGGACGTCCTGGAGCCGGTCAAAGGGTAAGGCCGCCCGGAGGGCTGTCTGATATGTCGCCTAGGGTGGGGCTGACCTGCTCTGGAAGGTGACATGACCCAAGCCTCGCCCCGCATGATCGCCACCGATCTGGACGGCACGATCGTGCGCTCCGACGGCACGCTCTCCGCCCGGACCGTCGCCGCCCTGACCCGTGTCGAACAGGCCGGGGCGGCGCTGGTGATGGTGACCGGTCGCCCGCCGCGCTGGATGACGAACGTCGCCGCGGCGGTCGGGCACCACGGCGTCGCGATCTGCGCGAACGGCGCCGTGCTCTACGACCTGCACACCGACACCGTCCTGCACGCCTCCGAGATCACCCCGGACGTGGTCGCCGAGACCGTCGGACGGCTCCGCGCCCTCGTCCCCGAACTGCGGTTCGCCGTGGAACATCCGACCGGTTTCGTCTTCGAGGACAGCTACGACCTCGGCCGCTGGGACGCCGAGGCCCTCGGCGGGCGGAGCGTGTCCGCCGACGAGATCGTCCACCACCCGGGTACCAAGCTGCTCGCGTTCCAGCCCGGCGCCGACGCCGACGCGCTCACGGAGAAGGCGGTGGAGGCCGTCGGCGACCTCGTGACCGTGACGAACTCGTCCGGGCGCGGCCTGCTGGAGATGAGCGTGCGCGGTGTCACCAAGGCCAGCGCGCTGGCCGCGCTGTGCGCCGAGCGCGGTATCGCCTCCGACGGCGTCGTCGCCTTCGGCGACCAGCTCAACGACCTGCCGATGCTCACCTGGGCGGGCACCTCCTACGCCGTCGCCAACGCGCACCCGCTGGTGCTGGCGGCCGTCACGCACAAGACGTCCAGCAACGACGACGACGGTGTGGCGGAGGTTCTGGAACGTTTCTTCCCGGCGGCCGCGACGATGTGACACGCGAACGGCCGCCCCGATGGGGCGGCCGTTCGTCGCGTTCTACAGCGTTTACAGGTAGGGGCCGGACGAGCGTGAGCCGGGGGGCTCCTCGTCCGCGCCGGGCGGCATCATCCCGGCGGGCAGGGCGCGCCGCATCTGCTCAAGCTGGGCACGCGCCGCCATCTGCTGGGCGAACAGCGTCGTCTGGATGCCGTGGAACAGGCCCTCCAGCCAGCCGACGAGCTGCGCCTGCGCGATCCGCAGCTCCGACTCGCTCGGGACCGTTCCCTCGGTGAACGGCAGCGACAGCCGCTCCAGCTCCGCCACCAGCTCGGGTGCGAGACCGTCCTCCAGCTCCTTGATGGACGACTTGTGGATCTCCCGCAGCCTGGCCCGGCTCGCCTCGTCCAGCGGGGCGGCCTTGACCTCCTCCAGCAGCTGCCGGATCATCCCGCCGATCCGCATCACCTTCGCGGGCTGCTCGACCATGTCGGTGATCGACTTGCCCTCGGACTCGCCCTCGCCGCCGCCGTCGGCGGTGAAGCCGTTCGGGCCGACCACGAGCACCTGCGGTTCCTGTTCAGACTGGTTCTTCGAAGCCTCGCTCATAATCCCTTCATCCTCACACGGTCAGCAGGATCTTGCCGATGTGACCGCTCTCCTCGAGCAGCCGGTGGGCGCTCGCCGCGTCCGCCATCGGGATCCGCCGGTCGACGACCGGCCGGACGTCGCCGGACTCCAGCAGCGGCCACACATGTTCCCGGACGCCCGCCACGATCTCCGCCTTCTCGGCCAGCGGACGGGCCCGCAGCGTCGTCGCGTGCACCAGGGCCCGCTTGCCGAGCAGCTTGCCGAGGTCCAGCTCCGCCCGCGCGCCGCCCTGGAGGCCGATCACCATGAGGCGTCCGCCGACGGCGAGCGCGTCCACGTTCCTGGCCAGGTACTTCGCGCCGATCAGGTCGAGGATCACGTCGTAGGGGCCCGCGCCGACGAAGTCGTCCTCGCGGTAGTCGACCGTCACGTCGGCGCCGAGTTCGCGGCAGCGGGCCGCCTTCTCCGCGCTGCCCACCGTCGTCACCACGCGGGCGCCGCGCGCCTTGGCGAGCTGGATCGCGAACGTCCCGATGCCGCTGCCGCCGCCGTGCACGAGGAGGGTCTCCCCGGCGCGCAGCCCGCCGAGCATGAAGACGTTCGACCACACCGTGCAGGCGGCCTCCGGGAGCCCGGCGGCGTCCACGGCGTCCACGCCGTGCGGTACCGGAAGGACCTGCGACGCGGGCACCGCGACACGTTCGGCGTACCC
>JBOHBY010000042.1:0-2408 GCA_050698635.1 Spirillospora sp. | reverse complement strand
TCCGGCGCGGGGCAGGATCTGCTGGTGTTCGAGCTGGTGGCGGGCGACCTCGTTGCCGCCGTGGTCGAAGATCATGAAGCGGGTGCTGGTGGTGCCCTGGTCGAGCGCACCGACGAAGTCGGCCATGCGTGGTCCTCCTCAGGCGAGAGAACGGGGACGGGGGCGGTGGCGGCTCACGCCTTCTCGTACTCGGGTTCGGGGTTCGCCGGCAGGTCGGGGAGCCCGTCCTCGGCGGGCAGGAACCGTCCGATGAGGAGCTTGTAGAGCCCGGCGCCGAGGATGCCGCCGACGAACGGCCCGATGATCGGCACCCAGAAGTACAGCTCGCCGTGCTGGTCGCGCCACGCGCCGCTGTAGCCGGTGAGGAACGAGGCGAGCCGGGGGCCGAAGTCGCGGGCCGGGTTGATCGCGTACCCGGCGGCGGAGCCGAACGCCATCCCGATCGCCACCACCACGAGGCCGATCAGGAACGGGGCGAGGTTCGCCAGCGGCGGCTTGTTGCGCGCGTCGGTGAGGACCTTGATCAGGAAGAGCAGGATGGCGGTGCCGATCACCTGGTCGCGGAACGCGCCCCAGGTGCCGACGGGGAGGCTGCCGTTGCCCGGCAGCGTCGAGAAGACGCCCTGCGACTTGATCGTCAGGCCGGGGTCGAACCTGTTGAGGATCTCGCTGTAGTTCCACCGGACGATCAGCGCCGCGACGAACGCCCCGAGCGTCTGCGCGGCGATGTAGGGGATCGTCTTGCGCCACGCGAACTCCTTGAACGTGGCGAGCGCGATGGTCACGGCCGGGTTCAGGTGCGCGCCGCTGATCCGGGCCGCGACGTACACGCCGAGCGTCACGCCGAGGCCCCAGGCCCAGGCGATGCTGTCGTGGCCGCCGAGGCTCTGCGGATCGCCGAGCCCGCTCCCGGCGGCCGCCTGGGCGACGACGCCGACACCGAACAGGATGAGGATCAGGGTGCCGGCGAACTCGGCTGCGAGCTCACCGGCGAGCGCGGGGATTCTGGGGCGTTCCGCCATGGGCACTCCTCGTGACGCTGGGGCTGGACGCGGGCCCGTGAGGGTTGGTCAGGACGCTAAGCCGGGGCGGAACGGCGGACAACGGGAGCGTGCCGACAATGTCGAACACTTTCGCCGCGGCCCGGCGACGGTTACCCTCCAGTACCTAGACCAGATCACAGAATCCGGGCAGTTCGGGGCACATATGGCGACCAAGGCGACGGGTGCCGACATTGTCGGCACCTCGGTCGCGGAACTAGCATCGGATCCGTGCCCGGACCTGTGCAGTCGATCGAGCGCGCCGCCGCGATCCTGCGCCTGCTCGCCGCCGGTTCGGGCCGTCTCGGCGCCGGTGAGATCGCCGCGTCGCTCGGCCTCGCACGGGGCACCGCGCACGGCATCCTGCGGACGCTGGAGCGCGTCGGGTTCGTCGAGCAGGACGGCGGCAGCGGCAAGTACCAGCTCGGCGCAGCGCTGCTGCATCTCGGCACCAGCTACCTGGACGTCAACGAGCTGCGGTCCCGCGCCATCAACTGGGCCGACGCCCTCGCCTCCCGCAGCGGCGAGGCCGTCCGGATCGGGACGCTCCTGGACGGCAAGGTCCTGGTCGTCCACCACGTGTTCCGTCCCGACGACACGCTCCAGGCCATGGACGTCGGCTCCCTGCTCCCGCTGCACGCCACCGCGCTCGGCAAGGCGCTGCTCGCCCACGACGCGAACGCCGCCGCGTCGATCCGCGACACCGTCCTGGAGTCCTACTGCCGGCGCACCATCACCGATCCGCGCGCACTCGCACGCGCCTCCACGCGGGTGCGGGAGAGCGGGTGGGCCGCGGAGATCGAGGAGCTGTCCATCGGCGAGGCGGGGATCGCCGCGCCGATCCGCGGGTACGGCGGCCTGGTCGTCGGCGCCATCGGCATCTCCGGCGCGGTCGAGCGGGTCTGCGACGCGCGCCGCGTCCCGGAGCCGCGGCTCGTCGCGTTCGTGCGGGACGCGGCCCGCGCCGTCTCCCGCGACCTCGGCGGCTCACGCTGGTGACGCCGCCATCCGCCCGGCGGCCGTGCGTCCTGAAGAAGAGGGCCGATCGTGACCGAGCGCTTCGTGATGTCGATCGACCAGGGCACGACGTCCACGCGCTGCATCCTGTTCGACCACGCCGGACGCCTGGTGTCGGTCGCGCAGCGCGAGCACCGCCAGCACTTCCCGAGGCCCGGCTGGGTCGAGCACGACCCGATGGAGATCTGGCGCAACCTCGAACGGATCGCGCCCGAGGCGCTCGCGCAGGCGGGCGCCACGACCGACCAGATCGCCGCCGTCGGGATCGCGAACCAGCGTGAGACGACCGTCCTGTGGGACCGGCTGACCGGCGTCCCGATCGGCCGCGCGATCGTCTGGCAGGACCTGCGG
>JBOHBY010000041.1:0-2612 GCA_050698635.1 Spirillospora sp. | reverse complement strand
CGTCCGCGCTCGGGCTGGGGCTCGCCGGGGTCTGCGTGGCGGCCTTCGCGGGCGAACGGCTCCGCACCCACAAGTTCATCGCGTTCGACTTCCCGGAGATCACGTTCCTGACCGGCGACCGCGGTGGGCTGCACCTTCAGGAGGCCACGCTCACCGCCGGGGCGCTGCTGTGCGGGTTGCTGCTGCTGTCGCGGCTCGGCGGGCACCGGGGCGCGGCGGCGACGGCGGTCGCGCTGGTGGGGATCAACGTCGCGGCGATGGCGTTCGCGATGGGGCCGTCGCCGGAACGCGTCCGTCCCGAGGCGCCACTGCCGGGCCGGGCCGCCGGGGGCGTCGTCGCGGACGCCTCGCTGCACTGGGCCGTGAAGACCAAGCTCATGTACCCCGTGTGGTGGACGCGCGTCGGCCGCTTCGACATCAGGGACGGCCGCCGTCCCGCCCCCGGCGTGTGCACGGTCGTGGTGAACCTGCCCGACGGGACGGCCCCGGAGGCGTCATGGCCCACGCATCCGGCGGGATGGCGTCCCCACCCGGGACGGGCCTGGTCGATCGGGTGGGTGAGCTGGCACGACCCGTCCTGCGACCGGCCGTCTCAGTAGCGGGTCACCAGCGCGATGCGGTCGTGGTCGACGAGGAAGCCGTCGGAGACGAACGTGACCTCGCCGCCGTACTCCATCGTCGTCTCGATCACGTCGTCCACGACGTCGTCGACGACGTCGGCGCCCTTGAGGACGCCCGGCATGCCGTCCACCGGGATGAGCTCGCCGCCGGTCTTCACCGCGGGCGCGTAGTAGCCGCGCTCGACGACGAGGTGCTCGCCGCGTCCCTCCTCGACCAGCCGGGTGACCTCGCACAGCCCGCCCGCGTACCGCTGGATGCTGCGCGCCGCCTCCAGCTCGGACAGGACGCCGACCTCGCGCAGGTCCTCGTAGGCGGCGAGCGCGGGCCGGGCCGCCTCGGCGAGCACGCTGGGCGCGGCGCCGTCGAAGCTGCCGTCGACGCGTCCGGCGACGGTGATGTGCGGGCCCGCGACCTCGTCGAAGAACGCCTGGTGGCGGGTGACGCCCGCGACGATCAGCGGGCGTCGGTCGCGGGCCAGGACGCGGTCGAGGGCGGCGACGACGTCGCGCGTCGTCCGCCGGTGCCGTTCCAGATCGCCGCCCTGCGCGGTGCGGGACGAGTGCCGTCCCCGGCCCGCCTCGTCGAGCGGCTCGGGCTCGACGGGGAAGCCGCCGCCGGTGCGTTCGGTGAGTTCCTCCCCGTGGTCGTCCCAGAGGCGCGTCCGGTGGTCCGACAGCGACAGCAGCCAGTAGCGCGGGGTGCGGGTGAAGTCGGCGACGAGGTCGCGGGTGGCGAAGCCGCTGTCGACGACGACGCGCTCGTCCACCTGCTGGGCGATCGTGAACGCGTGGTGCTCGCCGCCGGGCGCGGCGAACAGCACCAGCCCGTCGGAGGCGTGCCGCAGGTCGACCTCCCCGGCGGCGCTCTCCAGGCCGCGCAGGACGTGGTCGGCGGCGTCGGAGGCGACCCGCGTGTCGTCGTGCAGGCGCCGCCGCACCTCGGCCAGGAGGTTGCGGAGCCGGATGGGGTCCTGCCGGTTCGCCGGGACGGACCGGTGTGTCGGCATCAGCACCGACACCGCCGGATAGGCCCTCGGCTTACGGAGTTCGGCCAGCGTGACGGCGTCCATAATCCCCCGATCTATCGGACTTATCCCCTCTGCTCTCTTTGTAGCTACTGGCAGGTAAACCAGGCGTAAGGGACAGACCGAAACTCCCCCGCGGTGAGGTCAGCCGGGCGTGATGAAGGACGTCTCATAGGCGAGGATCACCGCCTGGGTGCGGTCGCGGGCCTGGAGCTTGGCGAGGATGTTCCCGACATGCGTCTTCACCGTCTGCGGGCTCACGAACAGCTCCTCGGCGATCTCGGCGTTCGAGCGTCCCTTGGCCATCAGCCGCAGCACGTCGCCCTCCCGCTCGGTCAGCTGCCCGTGCCAGCGCGCCTCGCCCGCCCCGGCCCGCGGCCCGTGCTGGGCGGCCAGCTCCCTGATCGCGGCCGGGAACAGCAGGCTGTCGCCGTGCGACACCATCCGGATCGCCTGCAGGATCTCCTCCGGGCGCGTCCGCTTCAGCAGGAAGCCGTTCGCGCCGGCCTTCAGCGCGTCGTACACGTACTCGTCGTTCTCGAACGTCGTCACGACGATGATGCGAGGCGGCCCGGGGGCGGTTCCCGGGGGGTGTGGGGGGTCGTCCCCCCTCGGGGGATACGGCACGGTCTCCAGGATGCGGCGGGTCGCCTGGATGCCGTCGAGCCGGGGCATCCGCACGTCCATCAGGATCACGTCGGGACGCAGCCGCTTCACCGCGTCCGGCACCTCGGCGCCGTCCGCGGCCTCCCCGACCACGGTCAGGTCGTCCTCGGCCTCGATGATGGCCGCCAGGCCCGCCCTGATCAGCCGCTCGTCGTCGACCAGCAGCACCTTGATCGTCATGTCCCGGCCCCCGTTCTCCGCTCCCGCCCCCGTCATGTCCCGGACCTTAGCGGGAGCGAGACGTGGAATCGCCACCGGTCCCCGTCCGGCCCGGCGGTCATCTCGCCGCGCAGGACGGTCA
>JBOHBY010000040.1:0-7437 GCA_050698635.1 Spirillospora sp. | reverse complement strand
GGCTCGACGTCAGCACGCGGACGGTCCAGCGGCGGGTCCGGGAGCTGTGCGACCATCTCGGCGCCCGCACCCGGTTCCAGGCCGGCGTCCTCGCGGCGCGCCGCGCGGCGGGCCGGGCGGTGCCACCGTGACGCGCGCGGGTGAAAGACTTGATGCCCACGACATTCGATCGGACGGAGCGGGCGGGCTCGGCCCCGGACCGCTCCGCGCCCTTACCTCTGACCGGGAGTTGGACTGTGGCTCGTCTGTTCGGGACTGATGGTGTGCGAGGGCTCGCCAACCGGGATCTGACCGCCCCGCTCGTCATGGACCTGTCCGTCGCGGCGGCGCGGGTGCTGGGGGAGCAGGGCGCGTTCAAGGGGCATCGGCCGCTGGCGGTGGTCGGGCGCGATCCGCGGGCGTCCGGCGAGTTCCTGGAGGCGGCCGTGGTGGCGGGCCTGGCGAGTTCCGGGGTGGACGTGCTGCGCCTCGGCGTCCTGCCCACGCCCGCGGTCGCGCATCTGACGCACGAGCTGGACGCCGACCTCGGCGTGATGCTGTCCGCGTCGCACAACCCGGCCCCCGACAACGGGATCAAGTTCTTCGACCGCAGCGGCCACAAGCTCCCCGACGAGCTCGAAGACCGCATCGAGGCGCGGCTCGGAGAGGTGTGGGACCCGCCGACCGGCGCCGGTGTCGGACGTGTCAGGGAGGCGCACGGTGCGGTCGAGCAGTACGTCGCGCATGTGCTTTCGACCGTTCCCGTTTCGCTGGACGGCCTGCGTGTCGTGGTCGACTGCGCGAACGGGGCGTCGAGTGACGTGGCGCCCGAGGCCCTGCGCCGTGCGGGGGCGGAGGTCATCACGATCGGGACGGCACCGGACGGGCTGAACATCAACTCGGGCTGCGGTTCCACGCATCTGGAGGCGTTGCGGAAGGCCGTCCGGGAGCACGGGGCGGACGCGGGCATCGCCAACGACGGCGACGCCGACCGCTGCCTCGCCGTGACCGCGTCCGGCGAGATCGTGGACGGCGACCAGATCATGGCGATCCTGGCGCTCGACCTGCGGGAGGCGGGCGCGCTGGCCGCCGACACCGTCGTCGCGACCGTGATGTCGAACCTCGGGTTCAAGCTCGCGATGCGCGCGGCCGGGATCACCGTCGTGGAGACCGCGGTCGGCGACCGGTACGTGCTGGAGGCGATGAAGGAGGGCGGGTTCGGTTTCGGCGGCGAGCAGTCCGGCCACGTGATCATGCTGGAGCACGCGACGACCGGCGACGGCGTCCTGACCGGGCTGCACCTGCTCGCCGCGATGGTCCGCAGCGGCCGTCCGCTGGACGAGCTGACGAAGGTGATGACGCGGCTTCCGCAGGTGCTCATCAACGTCAGGGACGTCGACAAGAACCGCGCGAAGACGTCGCCCGAACTGGCCGCCGCCGTTTCGGCCGCCGAGGCCGATCTCGGTGACACCGGGCGTGTGCTGATCCGGCCGAGCGGCACCGAGCCGATGGTCCGGGTGATGGTCGAGGCGGCCTCGGAGTCCCAGGCCCAGTCGGTCGCCGAGCACCTCGCGGGCGTGGTCAGGACCACGCTCGGCTAGCGTTCGTCGATCTCCAGGCGTCCCACCTTGAGGTGCTTGATCTCCACGGTCCCCGCCTCAAGGTGGCCGACGACGGCGCGTCTGACGATCAGCTTCCCGATCGCGAGCGCGCCGATCGCCAGCGCCCCGACCGCCATCGAGCCCAGCGCGAGCGCTCCGAGGCCGTTGCCGGGGCGCAGCGTGAGGCCGGTCAGGGACGCGCCGGTCACCTCGGCGCCCGTCGCACGCGCGCCCACCCCGCGTTCCGTCCGGACCCGGGGCCGCTCGGCCGCGGTCGCCTTCTCATCGTGCTCATCGTGCTCATCGTGCTCATCGTGGGATTCGCTGCTCATAGGACGAGCATAGGAGCCGCCTGGCTAGCAGCGTCCGAGGAAGGTCCGGAGGGCGTCGTGGTCGGCGCTGGTAATGGGCAGTGAGTAGTTCTTGGCTACGGCGATGTACTTGACGGCGTAGGCGCATTGGTACGCCTTCTGCGGTTTCCATTCGCCGGGGCCGGAGTCGCTCTTCTGCCGGTTGGGGACACCCCACACGGCCAGCAGGTTGCGGTGGTCGTTGGCGAACCGTTCCCGCTGGTCCTCGGACCAGCGGGACGCGCCCATCCGCCACGCGAGCGCGAGCGGGTAGACGTGGTCGATCTGCACCTCGGCCGCGTCCCGCTTGGTGAAAGAGATCGCCTTGCCGGTGTAGGGATCGCGCAGGCGCCCGGACAGGACGACGCACCGGCCCTTCTTCTCGACCGCGGTGAGGTCGCGGGCGAGGACGTCGTTGCGCTGGTCGCAGCCGTTGTGGTCGATGTCCTTCCAGCGTGTTCCGAACTTGTCGCGTTCGTAGCCGTCGCCGTTGCGTTCGGAGGCGATCTGGAGTGAGGACAGGTCGCGGTGGGCCGTTGACAGTTCGCTCCCGTTCGAGTTCGACGGTGGGGAGCTGGGCTGCGAGAGGCCGACGTCGGCGTCGCAGGACGTCGCCAGCAGCGGGACGGCGAGTGCCAGGGCCGCGATGGCCGCCATGGCCGTTCGTGTCATGACCGCTCCGTCCTTGTTTGCCCGTGATGCCGGAAAGACGATCAAAGCGTAGGGGTGGGCGCCCGGACGCGGCGGTCCGTGGTTTGCGGCACCATGTGGCGGGTGCTTCATCTCAGAGTGATCGTCCCGGCGGACCGGACCGACGCGGTCTGCGCGGCGCTGGACAAGTGCGCTGGGGCAACGAACGTCGTCGTCCTCGCCGGTGCCGCCCGGTCCCCGCGCGGCGATCTGGTGACCAGCGACATCGCCCGCGAGTCCGCCAACGAGATCCTGGACGCGCTGCGCGGCCTCGGCATCGAACGGGACGGGTCGATCGCGCTCGACAAGGTCGATCTGACGCTCTCGGACAAGGCCGAGGAGGCCATGGAGCTGGCCCCCGGCCACGGCGACGACGCCGTCGTCTGGGAGGAGCTCGACCGGCAGGTCAGCGAGGGCACGGCGCTGACCTGGTCGTTCGTCGCGTTCCTCGCCCTCGCCACGCAGCTGGCCGGGATCGCGGCGCTGATCGACTCGCCGATCCTGGTGGTCGGCGCGATGGTGCTCGGGCCGGAGTTCGCCGCCGTCGCGGCGATCTGTTACGGGATCGTCCGGTTGCAGCCGGGGCGGATCGTGGACGCGATCCGGGCGCTGACCGTCGGGTTCGCCGTCGCGATCGTGATCACTTATGTGTGCGCGCTGGTCAGCCGGTGGATCGGCGTGATCGAGCTGGACCGGCTGCCCGAGCAGCGCCCGGCCACCGCGTTCATCTACAGCCCGGACCGCTGGTCGTTCATCGTCGCGCTGCTCGCCGGGGCCGCGGGCGTGCTGTCGCTCACCGCGGGCAAGTCGTCGGCGCTGGTCGGGGTGTTCATCTCCGTCACCACCGTGCCCGCCGCGGGGAACCTCGCGGTCGCGATGGCGCTGCGGCACGGCAGCGAGATCACCGGGTCGCTACAGCAGCTCGCGATCAACTTCGCCGGCATGACCATCGCGGGGACACTGACGCTGCTCGTCCAGCGGACGCTGTGGGCCGCCGTGCTGCGCGGGCAGGAGCGCGGGGTCGTCCGGAGGCGAACTTAGGTCGATCCGGAATCTGGCCGAAAGGCTGAGGTACATCGCTCTTTAGGCTGACGTGACGCGCCGCGCCAGCCACTAGGTTCGGGAACATGCCGATCATCGCCACCCAGGGCCTGACGATGAGGTTCCCCCGGGTGACCGCCTTGGACGACCTCTCCGTGGCCGTAGAGCCCGGCGTCGTCGGGCTGGTCGGCGCCAACGGCGCCGGCAAGTCGACGCTCATCAAGATCCTGCTCGGCCTGCTGCCGCCGTCCTCGGGGACCGCGAGCGTGCTGGGCCTCGACATCGCCCGCGAGGGCCTGCGGATCCGCGAGAGCGTCGGGTTCATGCCCGAGTACGAATGCCTCCCTCCGGACGTGTCCGCGACGGAGTTCGTCGTCCACATGGCCAGAATGTGCGGTCTCCCGCCGACCGCGGCCCGCGAACGCGCCGCCGACACGCTCCGGCATGTCGGCCTGTACGAGGAGCGCTACCGCCCCATCGGCGGCTACTCCACCGGGATGCGCCAGCGGGTGAAGCTCGCGCAGGCCCTCGTCCACGACCCGAAGCTCGTGTTCCTGGACGAGCCCACCAACGGCCTCGACCCGGCCGGCCGCGACGAGATGCTCGACCTCATCCGCCGGATCGGCGCCGAGTTCGGGATCAGCGTCCTGGTCACCTCGCACCTGCTCGGCGAGCTGGAGCGGGTCTGCGACCACGTCGTGATCATCGACGGCGGGAAGCTGCTGCGCTCGCAGGCCGTCGAGGCGTACACGGCCGAGAGCGGCGTGCTGACCGTCGAGGTCGACGAGGGACGCGACCGGCTCGGCAAGCACCTGTTCGACCAGGGCGTCGCCGTCCAGCCTGAGGGCCGGTTCCTCGTCGTCGACATCGCCGGCGAGACGACCTACGACCTGATCCGCGACGGCGTCGCCGACCTCGGGCTGCGGCTGATCCGGATGGAGCAGCGCCGCCACCACATCGAGGAGATCTTCCAGACCGGGCCCGCGCCGCAGGACCCGGGCACCGCGCCGCCCGGCGGGCCGTCCGGTGGGCCGCCCGGCGGGCACGCGGCCGGAACCGTCCCGCAGGAGGTGACCCGGTGAGCACCAGCACGATCCACGACATCGGGTACCGCCACTACGACGGGCGGCGCAACGGCCGCGCCTATGTGCTGCGGTCCCTGTACGTCCACAACCTGCGGGCCGCGTTCGGGCTGGGACGTCCCGCGCGGGCGAAGGTCATGCCGTTCATCCTGGCGGCGCTGATGCTGCTGCCCGCCGCCGGGTCGGTCGCGGCGTTCGCGTTCACCAACGAAGAGGACGCGCTGATCCCCTACGCCCAGTACGCGAACCTGATGCAGGTCATCGTGGCGATCTTCCTGGCCACGCAGGCGCCGGTGCTGGCGTCGCGGGAGGTGCGGTTCCACGTCATCCCGCTGTACTTCTCCCGCCCGGTCGGGCATGTCGACTTCGTCCTGGCCAAGGCCGCGGCGATGGCGACCGCGCTGTTCGCGCTGCTGGCGGTGCCCGTCACCCTGCTGTACGTCGGCGGCCTGGTCACCAAGGCGCCCGACTCGGGGGAGCAGCTCCTGCACTATCTCGGCGGGCTCGTCGGCTGCGTGCTGTACGCGCTCGTCCTCGCCGGGATCGGGATGGTGGTGGCGGCGTTCACCCCGCGACGGGGGTTCGGGGTGGCCGCCGTCATCGCCGCGTACATGCTGCCCACCGCCGTCGCGGCCGCCGTCCAGGGCATCGCCGAGGCGAACACGAACTTCACCCTCCAGGGCTGGATGGGGCTGCTCGCGCCGTTCAACCTGGTCGACATCGTCCAGGTCAGGCTGCTCGGCGCGGAGTCGTCCTCGCCCGGCATCGCGCCCGGCGTCACCGGCGGCCTGGTCGCGCTGGCGCTGTGCGCCGTGATCGTCCTCGGCTCGATCGCCGTCCTCTACCGCAGGTTCCGGAAGGCGGGCCTCTCGTGAGCGAGTTGATCCTGGAGAACGTGTCGCGCTGGTACGGCAACGTCGTCGCCGTCAACGGCGTGTCGATGAAGGTCGGGCCGGGTGTGACCGGGCTGCTCGGGCCGAACGGGGCCGGGAAGTCGACGCTCATCCACATGATGGGCGGGTTCCTCGCGGCGTCGTCCGGTTCGGTCACCCTGGACGGGACGCCGCTCTGGCAGAACCCGGACGTCTACCGCAGCCTCGGCCTCGTCCCCGAGCGCGAGGCGGCCTACGACTTCCTCACCGGCGAGCAGTTCATCGTCGCGATGGCGAAACTGCACAAGCTGCCCGAACCGGCCGCCGCCGCGCGCCGCGCCATCGGCCTGGTCGAGATGGACTACGCCGCCGACCGGCAGATCGGCAACTACTCCAAGGGCATGAAGCAGCGGATCAAGATGGCGTCGGCGCTGGTGCACGACCCGCCCGTGCTGCTGCTGGACGAGCCGTTCAACGGCATGGACCCGCGCCAGCGGCTCCAGCTCATGGACCTCATCCGCCGGATGGCCGACGAGGGCCGCACGATCCTGTTCTCCTCGCACATCCTGGAGGAGGTCGAGCGGCTCGCCACCCATATCGAGGTGATCGTCGCGGGACGGCACGCCGCGTCCGGCGACTTCCGCAAGATCCGTCGGCTGATGACCGACCGGCCGCACATCTTCCTCGTCCGCTCGTCCGACGACCGCGCGCTCGCCGCGGCGCTCATCGCCGACGGCTCGGCCCGCAGCGTCCAGCTCACCGAGAAGGGCCTGCAAATCGAGGCCGTCGACTTCCAGCGCTTCACCTGGCTGCTGCCGCGGGTCTCCCGCGACGCCGCCGTGCGGCTGTGGGAGGTCTCCCCGGCGGACGAGTCCTTGGAA
The DNA here is from genome assembly GCA_050698635.1 of Spirillospora sp. GTDB lineage: Bacteria > Actinomycetota > Actinomycetes > Streptosporangiales > Streptosporangiaceae > Spirillospora. Next base: position 941 of record JBOHBY010000040.1, on the reverse strand, counting down.
AGTGTCTTCTCCTACCTGGTGGCACGATGAACTCCACGATCGCGATGATCACGTTCCGGTCGATGCTCGGCCGCAAGCGTGCGCTGCTTCTGCTCGGGCTGCCGCTGATCCTGCTCGTCCTGGCGGTCATCCTCCGCGCGACCGGCAACAACGACCTGGACGTCTCGTCCGACGTCATGCAGCAGTTCGGCCTCGCGACCCTGCTGCCGCTGCTCGCGCTGATCGCCGGCACGGGCGTGATCGGGCCGGAGATCGACGACGGCCAGATCATGTACGTGCTGACCAAGCCGATCCCGCGCGAGGTGATCGTGCTGACCAAGCTGGCCGTGGCGATCGTCCTGGTGACGGTGTTCGCGGTCGTCCCGACGCTGCTCGCGGGGCTGGTGCTGGTCGGCTCGACGGCCGGGCTCACGCCCGCGTTCACCATCGGGGTCCTGGTCGGCGGGGTCGCCTACAGTTCGGTGTTCGTCGCGCTCGGGGTCGCCAGCCGCAACGCCGCGACGATCGGGCTGCTGTACGCGCTGGTGTGGGAGTCGCTGCTCGGCAGCTTCGCGCCGGGCGCCAAGTCGGCGTCCATCCAGCAGTGGGCCCTGTCGGTCACGGACGCGCTCACCGACGCCTCGCCCGTCGAGTCGACCGTCAACCTGACCTTGGCGATCACGCTGCTGGCGGCGGTCAGCGTCGCCGCGACGTTCCTGGCCACCTTCCGGCTCCGCTCCCTCCCGGTCGCCAACGCCGACTAGCGGTGCGGGGCCCGGGGCTATTGCGCCTTGTAGGGGCCGGTGACGACGGTGATCACGGGGTGGCCGTCCAGGTCCGCGGGGACGTTCCGTCTCACCGGCTCGCTCGTGATGTGGACGCGGATCACGTCCGTTCCGTCCTCGCGGCGGGCGTGGTCGAGGGCCGTGACACCGTCGATCGCGAGCACCTGGTTCCGGTGC
>JBOHBY010000039.1:0-1916 GCA_050698635.1 Spirillospora sp. | reverse complement strand
TGCACACTGCCCGCGGTCTCCGGCGCGGCGGCCTTGGCGGCCTTGGCGGCCTTGGCGGCGTCGTGGGTGTCGTAGGCGTAGAAGCCGCGGCCGGTCTTGCGGCCGAGGAGCCCGGCGGTGACGAGCTCGCGCAGCAGCGGCGAGGCGGCGTGCCGGCGGTCGCGGGACTCGGCGTAGATCGCGTCCAGCACCTGGAGGCAGGTGTCGAGGCCGATGAGGTCCATGAGGGTGAACGGGCCCATCGGCAGGCCGGCGCCGGTCTTCATCGCGGTGTCGATGTCGTCGCGGGTGGCGTGCCCGGACTCCAGCATCGCCGCGGCCTGGTTCAGGTAGCCGAACAGCAGCCGGTTCGCGACGAACCCGGCCCGGTCGCCGATCGTGACGGGCGTCTTGCCGAGGCCCTTGACCAGCTCGGCGACACCGGCGACGGCGTCCGGCTCGGTGCGGACGGTCGCGATGACCTCGACGAGCTTCATCACCGGCGCCGGGTTGAAGAAGTGCACGCCGACGATCTTGGTGGGACGGCCCGTGCCCGCCGCGATGGCGGTGACCGGCAGAGACGAGGTGTTCGTGGCGAGGACGGCGTCGTCGCGGCACACCCGGTCGAGCTCGGCGAACACCGTGCGCTTCAGGTCGAGCCGCTCCGGGACGGCCTCGATGACCAGCTCGCAGTCGCCCAGGTCGGAGAAATCGGTCGACAGCGTGACCCGGCCGAGGATCTCCTGCCGCGCCTCCTCGGTGAGCCGTCCGCGCTTGACGGCCCGTCCGGTGGACTTCTCCAGATGGCCGCGCCCGCGTGCCAGCGCGTCCTCGTCCACCTCGACGCCGACGACGGCGAGGCCGCCGCGTGCGAGCACCTCGGCGATGCCCGCGCCCATCGTGCCCAGTCCGACGACCCCGACCCTGCTGAACGAACGACCAGTCATGGACGGCAGTCTCGCAGAGCGCGCAGGCGTCCACGATGCCGGGTACGACGGGGACGTGCGCCTCGGAATCTTCCTCCTCGCCACCCGTTTCCCCGGTCAGAACGACGCCGCCGCCCTCTCCCGTACCGTCGAGGCGGCGGTCGCCGCCGAACGCGCCGGATTCGACGACGTGTGGCTCGCGGAACATCACTTCATGTCGTACGGCGTCGTCCCGTCGGCGACCGTCCTCGCCGGGCACATCCTGGCCGTCACCAGCAGGATCGACGTGGGGACGGCGGTCAGCGTGCTGTCCAACCAGCATCCGGTGGCGCTGGCCGAGCAGGCGGCGATGCTGTCGCTGGTGTCCGGCGGCCGGTTCCGCCTGGGCGTCGGACGCGGCGGACCCTGGCGAGACCTGGAGGTCTTCGGCACCGGACTCGACCGCTACGAGCACGGCTTCGCCGAGTCACTGGACCTGCTGCTGACGTGGCTGCGTTCCGACAAGGTCTCGTGGTCTGGGGAACGGTTCCGGTTCCGTGAGGTACCGGTCGTCCCGCGCGCGCTTGAACCAGTGCCGGTAGCGGTCGCGTGCACATCCCCGGCCACCGAAGCACTAGCCGCCGAACGCAACCTGCCAATGCTGCTGGGCATGCACGTCGGGCCGGACGAAAAGGCCGCCGCCGTCGCCCGCCACGGCAACCCAGACGCGCCGCACATCTCAACTCACGTGGCCCAGGTCGCCGACACGCGAGAGAAGGCCGTCAAGACTCTCACGCAAGAGATGCCGCGCTGGCTAGGGCCCGGCCTGGAGGGATACGTCGCCGTGGACGACCGTCCACGCCCACCCCGCGACCCGATCGGCTACACGCGACGGATGTGCGAGCTTCACCCGGTCGGCTCACCGGACGACTGCGTCGAGTCACTCGTGACAACCGTAGAACGCACCGGTATCCGGCATCTGATCCTGCTGGTGGAGGCCGCCGGTTCACGATCGGCCACGCTGGAGAACAT
>JBOHBY010000038.1:0-4781 GCA_050698635.1 Spirillospora sp. | reverse complement strand
GGGTCGGCGAGGGACGGCTCGGGCGGCGCCCCCGGCTCGGGCGGCGCGCCCGGCGCGGTCGCGGTGGTCGTCGTGGTCGCTCTCGTCGGTGGAATCACGTCAGCTGCCGGAACACGTCGTCTGCCGGAACACAGGCCCCCCAGGCGTGGCTTGGCACATCCCCCGGAACCTAGCCGACGGCACCGACAATTAGTCCGGGACGTAGAGGCGAATATCGTCCACCTTCGCCGAGCCCTCGTAGAAATTCATGTGCGGGTCGCCGATCATGAACCGGTCCGGGTAGGCGGAGCCGGCGGGCCAGGTGTCGCTGTCGGTGAGCGTCCCGCCGGGACCGTTCCACGTCCAGTTGGCGTTGAAGCGGCCGTCGTACTCGTCCGGGCGCTGGTTGTAGTGCCAGATCGGCTCCCCGTCCTGGACGAACTGCCGCGTGTACCGGTACGTGGCGCGGCCCACGTGCGCGAACACCCCGGACATCTCCATCGTGTACGCGCCGTCGCGCCGCTCGACCGCGAACCTGTAGGGCTCCTGCGGCAGCAGCTCGGGCTTGAGGTCGACGGTCGAGACGATCGCGCCGCCCTTGCGGAGCCCGCACTCGCTCTCCATCAGGTACTCGGTGCCGGGCGCCGTCGCGTACCGGCGGTCGTCGGTCATGAAGATCGCGTTGACGCCGTTGCCGGTCCCGGCGGAGTACGGCTCGTACCGCTTGGTGAGCGGGTTGCAGTTCAGCAGGCCGGTGCCCGCGTACTTGTAGCGGTTGTAGCCGTCCATGGCGACCTTGCGGTGGCCGTGGACGAACGTGTTGTTGTGCGGCGCCACCTGCCGGTAGTCCATGATCGACATGTAGTAGAAGCCGTTGGAGTCGGTGCGGACGTCCGCCCACTCGCACTCGGGCCTGGAGAAGTCACCGCCCGACGCCCAGGGGAAGTTGGTCTTGCAGCCCTTCGGGGAGTAGCCGTTGATGCGGCCGTCCGGGTAGTCCCACGAGCCGCCCCGCTGCCCGCCGAAGTCGAGGCCGCGCAGGGTCATCTCGACCCGGTACTGGGCGGGCAGGTCGCGGGTGGAGCGGATCACGACCCCGGCCTGGTGGGCCGGTTCCTTCAGGTTCGCGACGCCCCCGCCGGAAGTGAGCGTCGGCGGGGCGTCCGGGCGGCCGTCGCCGTCGGCGTCGCGGGCGGCCAGCTCGGCGGTGAGCCAGCCCTGCTTCCCGAACGCGAACGACTTGCGGTAGGTCTTCATCTTCGCGAGCTGCTGGCGGAACGCCGGGCCGCCCACGGTGTCGAAGTAGGCGCCGTCGTTGTCGTACATGTCGACGTTGTAGGGGCTGGACGGGCCGTCGCCGTCCGGTCTCCAGGGTGCCTTGCGGTCGTCCAGGTGCCGGTTGAAGGGCTCGGCGGCCACGAGCCGCCATCCGTCCCGGGCCGCCGGCGCGTCCGCGTGGGCCGGGGCCGCGATCAGCGCCGCGGGCAGGACCAGCGGAAGCGCCAGTGCCAGGGCGCCGCGTGTGAAGTTCCTCATGCGGCCGACGGTAGGTCGGCCCCCCGCGCCACGACCACGGCAAACATCGACAAAGTGGTATTGACCAGTCGCCATAATGGGACATACGGTGTTCAACACCAGGAAGAGCATCGAAAGGGGGTAAGCGGCGTGACATCCACCGGTGAGTCCCGGTCCGGGAGCACGAAACGGCAGGCCGTGCGCCGCGAGCTGCTCGCGATGCTGGACGGCCTGGACGTCGGGGACGCCCTGCCGTCCGAGCGCCGGCTGGCCGCCGAACTCGGCGTGTCGCGGCCCACGCTGCGGCAGGCCATCGACGGTCTCGTCGCCGAAGGCCTGCTCGACCGGCGGCACGGGAGCGGCACCTACGTGGCCGAACCCCGGATCGCCGTCTCGCTGACCATGACCTCGTTCACCGAGGACATGATCAGGCGCGGGATGAAGCCGGGGGGCCGGGTCCTGTCGTTCCGCACGGAAGCCGCGGGGGCGCGGATCGGCAGGCGGCTGGCCCTGTCACCTCTCGAAGAGGTATTTACCATTCGGCGGCTGCGGCTGGCGGACGGCGCCGCCATGGCCATCGAGACGCTCTACCTGCCGCGCTCGCTGCTGCCCGGCCTGCGCCGACAGGACCTGGAGGGCGGGTCGTTCTACGACCTGCTGCGCGCCGGCGGCGTCGAGATCGCGTCCGGCACCGAGACGATCGAGCCGACGGTGACCACCACGGAGGAGGCCGCCGACCTGGACGTCCCGGTCTACACGCCGGCGTTCCTGTTCGAGCGGGTCACCAGGGACCAGGACGGGCGGCCGCTGGAGTACGTCCGGTCCGTCTACCGCGGTGACCGGTACCGCCTGGAACTCGATCTGAGACCACCGAACCACTGACCCACCCGGACCACCCGGACCACCCGATCCACCCGGACCACCGCTCGGCCCACGGCCGTCCCACCGCGCTGACGGGGGCGACAGCGCACCACCGCACCACCCCACCCCCGAGAAGTGAGGCGACTTCACCATGGACGTCATCAAGGACATCCTCACCTTCCTGGCCGACAACGTGTTCGGCCAGGTGCCCATCCTGATCGGCCTCATCACCCTGATCGGGCTGATCCTGCAGCGCAAACGGTTCGAGGACGTGTTCGCCGGCGCGCTGCGCGCCACGATCGGCGTGGTCATCCTGTTCATCGGCGTCGAGGTGTTCACCGGCGGGCTGACCAGCTTCCAGAACGTCCTGGCCAGCGCGATGGGCACGACGCCGCCGAAGGCCGACAAGACGCTGACCGACTTCCTGGGCGACCAGGGCGGGACGATCGCGCTGGTCATCACCGTCGCGTTCCTCGTCCACGTCTTCATCGTGCGGCTGTTCCCGGCGGCCCGGTACCTGTACCTGACCGGGCACCTGATGTTCTGGGTCAGCACGGTCACGGTCGCGTCACTGGTGACGATCGCGCCGGGCGCCGACCAGCTCACGCTGGTGCTGTGCGGGGCCGGGTTCGTCGCCGCGTACTGGACCGTCCAGCCGCTGTGGATGCGGCCGCTGATGCGCCGCGTCATGCCGGACGACCGGTTCGGGTTCGCGCACACCAGCTCGCTCGCCTGCCTGATCACCGGGTACGCGGCCCGCCCGCTCGGCAGCCGGGACAAGCACGACACCGAGAAGCTGAAGCTGCCGCGCCAGCTGTCGTTCTTCAAGGACGTCAACGTCAGCACCGCGCTGATCATCTCCGTGATCATGCTGATCGGGGTCGCGCTCGCCGACGACGGCGTGGTGGACAAGGCCGCGACCGAGATGGACCCCAAACTGTCCCCATGGGTGTGGGCGCTGCTGGTGGGCCTGCGGTTCGCGGGCGGCATCGCGATCCTGCTGTTCGGCGTGCGGATGTTCCTCGGCGAGATCGTCCCGGCGTTCAAGGGGTTCAGCGACAAGGTCATCCCGGGGACGCGTCCCGCGCTGGACGCCCCGACCGTGTTCCCCGTCGCGCCGACCGCCGTCATGGTCGGGTTCGTGGCGTCCACGGGCGTGTTCCTGGTCTGCCTCGGCGTGTTCGCCGGCGCGGGCTGGTTCACCCTCGCCCCGCCCATGATCATGCTGTTCTTCGTGGGCGGCGCGGCCGGGCTGTTCGGCAACGTCGTCGCGGGGTGGCGCGGCGCCGTCCTCGGCGGCGTGATCACCGGCCTGATCCTCGCGATCGGGCAGGCCGTCACCTGGGACCTGTACGAGAAGACCGCGCCGGAGCTTGCGACGCTCGCCGACCCGGACTGGTACGCGATCGCGTGGCTGCTCAAGGCCGTCGACCCGGTCGTCGGCGACGGCTCGGTCTGGGCCGTGCCCGCCGTCGCGCTCGCCGCGACCGTCGCGACGCTGCTGATCCTCGGCCGCGCCGAGAAGCGCCGCGCCGTGACGGGGGACGCGGCGCCCGAGGGCAAGACGGTCGCGAAGGCCTGACCCGCACCATCACCACTGGGAGGGAAGTACCGACATGGCACTCGACCGGCAACTGGAGATCCTCGCGGTCTGCGGCGTCGGCATGGGCTCCAGCCTGATGCTCAAGATGACCGCCGAGGACGCGCTCCGCTCGCTCGGCGTGGACGCCCGGGTGGAGAACACCGACGTGTCCACGGCGCGCGGGATGTCGCCCGACGTGGTGATCGGGCAGGGCATGCACACCAGCGAGATCTCCGATCTCGCGCCCGTCGTCATCACGATCAGCGACTTCCTCGACAAGGAGGGCCTGGAGGAACAGCTCCGGGAGCGGCTGACCGAGCAGGGCTGGCTCACATGACGATCGTCGCGGCAACGGACGCGGTGCCGGCCGAGGACTGGCGGGAGGCCGTCAGGAAGGCGGCGTCCGCGCTGGTGGACGCGGGCGCGGCCGGTGAGGGGTACCCGGAGGCGTGCGTCCGGGTGGTCGAGGAGAACGGGCCGTACATCGTGCTGGCGAAGGGGCTCGCGCTCGTCCACGCCCGTCCGGAGGAGGGCGGGCTGGCGGTCGGGGTCGGCGTGACCCGGCTGGCCACGCCGGTCGAGTTCGGCCATCCCGACAACGACCCGGTGGACCTGCTGCTCGCGTTCTGCACGCCCGACCCGGACGCGCACGTCGGCACCCTGGCAAGCCTGGCCCGCGCCTTGCAGGCCGGGCTCGCCGACCGCCTCCGCGCCGCGTCCGACCAGGTAGACCTCGCCCGCACTTTGAAGGAGGCCCTCCCCGATGCGTGACCCGGCGTCCTCTGGAGGGCGACCCCCAGACCCCCGAGGTGCGGGCTCGGGCGATCCTCGCGCCGCTGGCGCG
>JBOHBY010000037.1:0-2248 GCA_050698635.1 Spirillospora sp. | reverse complement strand
GTCCTGGAGTTCGAGCAGGCGCGGCGAGCGCCCGATCGCCATCGCCGGACGCGCCGTCCGATCAGGGGACGCGGTCGCGGGCGCGGCGAACGACGCGGCGGGCGCCGGGGTGAGCACGACCGGCTCGGCGCCGGGGCCCGGGACGGTGAACTCCTCGACCGGCACCAGGTACGGCGCGACCGGCCGCTTGACGAACTCCATCGCGCCGTCGTCGCGGCGCCGCAGGTTGAGGTGGTACATCCACGCGGCGTCGTCGCGTTCGGGCAGGTCGACGCGGTCGTGGTAGAGGCCCCAGCGGCTCTCGGTGCGGGTCTGGGACGAGCGGGCAGCCATCTCAGCGCAGTCGCGGATGAACGTGACCTCCGCGCAGCGCATCAGCTCGTGCGGGGTCCGCGCGCCCATGCCCGCGATCTCCGCCTCCATGCGGGTGAACGTCTCGACGGCGATGTCGAGCTTGGCCCGCGTCTTCGGCGGCGCGACGTAGTCGTTGACGAACCGGCGGAGCTTGTACTCGACCTGCGGCTGCGGCGGCCCGTCGGGGTTGCGCAGCGGGCGGTAGATGAGCTCGTGCGCGGCGCGAATCTGGTCGTCGGGCAGCGCCGCGCGGGGGCCGTGGTGGGCGGAGGCGTGCGCGCCCGCGAGGTCCCCGAAGACGAACGCGCCGATCATGTAGTTGTGCGGGACGCAGGCCAGGTCGCCCGCCGCGTACAGGCCGGGCACGGTCGTGCGTGCGTTCTCGTCCACCCACACGCCGGACGCGGAGTGCCCGCCGCACAGCCCGATCTCGGAGATGTGCATCTCCACGTCGTGGGTGCGGTAGTCGTGGCCGCGTCCCGCGTGGAACGTGCCGCGCGTCGGACGCTCGGTGGTGTGCAGGATGCCTTCGAGCGCCGTGAGGGTCTCGTCGGGCAGGTGGGTGACCTTCAGGTAGATGGGGCCGCGCGCGGAGTCGATCTCCCGTTTGACCTCCGCCATCATCTGGCCCGACCAGTAGTCGCAGTCGACGAACCGCGTCCCGCCGGCGTTGACCTGGTACCCGCCGAACGGGTTTGCGACGTAGGCGCACGCGGGCCCGTTGTAGTCCTTGATGAGCGGGTTGATCTGGAAGCATTCGATGCCGCTGAGTTCGGCACCCGCGTGGTAGGCCATGGCGTGGCCGTCGCCCGCGTTGGTGGGGTTCTCGTACGTCCCGTACAGGTAGCCGGACGCGGGCAGCCCGAGACGTCCGCTCGCACCCGTCGCCAGGATCACCGCACCGGCCGACACGGTGACGAACTCACCGCTGCGGGTGTCGAAACCCACGGCCCCTACGGCGCGTCCGTCCGACGACGTCAGGACGCGCACAGGCATGCGAGTCCGAAAGCGAGAATCCTTCTCATGGGGGGCGTCCTTCAGCGCAGGAGGTACGGCATGTTCACGGTCACGGCTCCGGTGGGACAGCGGTCGGCGCAGGGGCCGCAGTACCAGCACTCGTCGACGTGCATGTACGCCTTGCCGGTCTCCGGGTGGACGGCGAGCGCGTCCAGCGGGCAGACGTCGATGCACAGCGTGCAGCCGTCGATGCAGAGGGCCTCGTCCACCGTCACAGGCACGTCGGCGCGGTTCTCCACAAGGGACATGGGGGCTCCTGTCAGGGCGTTCAGGGACGTGTACGGCGATCGGCTCAGGGGTGGGTGCGGCTCAGGGGCGGGTGCGGTGCAGGGTGCCGCTCATCGCGATGCGGTCGCCGCGGAACCGGATGAACTCCAGGTCGACCGGGCGGCCGTCGGCGAGGTGGGTGAGGCGTTCGAGCATCAGCAGGGCGGCGCCGCGCGGGGCGCCGAGGGTCGCGGCCGAGTGCGGGTCGGCGTTGACGGCCTCCAGGGTGACCTCGGCGAGCCCGAGCGGCTGCCCGGCGATCCGTTCGAGCAGGACGAAGATGTCGTTGCGGGCGAGGTCCTCGGCGAGCAGCGGCTCGCCGACGTCGCGGGCGACGTAGGTGAGGTCGAGGGAGAGCGGCAGCCCGTTCAGCCGCCGGATCCGCTCGATGTAGACGACCGGCTCCCCCGGCGGCCGCCGCAGCCGCGCCGAGATCTCCCCCGACGGCGTGATCAGCCCGGTCGCGCGGACCTCGTTGGCGACCTCGCCGTGCTCGCGCAGCAGGTCCAGCGCCTCCCGGACGGTGTTGCGGGACGCGCCGAACTCCCGGACGAGCTCGGACTCGGCGGGAAGGGCCGCGCCGCCCTCCCCGCCGGGACGGAACTCGCCG
>JBOHBY010000036.1:0-2277 GCA_050698635.1 Spirillospora sp. | reverse complement strand
GCGCGGACACGCGGCGGCGCAGCTCGTCGAGTCGGTTGCGGGCGACGGCCTTGTCGGCGCCGAGCTCGTCGACCTGGCCCTTCAGCTCGGCGAGCGCCGCGCCCGCCTCGTCCAGCTGCGCGTCCAGGGCGCCGCCGGTGAGCTGCTCCATCTCCCGTTCGGCCGCCTTCGCCGCGGCGGCCAGCTCGTCGCTCTCGGCGCGCAGCCGCTCCTGTTCGGCGGCGTGCGCGGCGTCGGTGTCGGCGGCGTCCACCAGCAGGCGGGCCTGCCGCGTCCGCCAGTGCCGCAGCGCCGCCGCGACCTCGTCACGGGCCCGGTCACGCCGGTCGAACGTCTTCAGCAGCGACGCCGCCTCGCGCTCCCACTCCGTGAGCCGCTCGGCCGCCTCCGCCGCCTTGGCGCGCTCGCGGTGCTCCTCCGCGCGGGACTTGCGCTCCGCCTCCAGCTCGCGGTCCAGCCCGGTCAACGCCGAGATCGCGCTGAAGATCCGTTCGGGGCTGATCTCGTTGAGCGGCTGCGAGAGCAGGTTCGTCGCGACCTTCGACCGCACCGACGTCGACAGGAACGACACGCACCGCACCTGCCCGCCGTAGAGGACGCGGGACAAGTCCTTCGCGACCAGATCGCGGCGTCCGGCGCTGCGCGGTAGGCCCGCCCACAGCCGGTCGGCGAGCGACACGCGATCGGCCTCGGACGGAGCCGCCGCCAAGTGGACGCCTTGCCGCCAGCGGATTTCCAGGTGCGGCGCGTCCACGTTCACTCGTAGCCACACGGTGACGGCGGTTTCGCCGTCCTCGTCCGTCTCCGTGGGCTCGGCGTAGTCGAAGACGCCGACGATGTAGCCGTGGTCTGCGCTCGCCCACTGGCTGTCGCCCTGCGCGGCCAGTTCCGCGTTGAAAAGCAGCTCCGCTACCGCGCGCGCTCCTGACGCGAACCGCCACTGTTCGTCGCCGAGCAGCGCCGTGATGGCCGCGATGAACGACGACTTGCCCGCGCCGTTGGAGTCCTTAGGCCCCTGCCCCGCGACCACGATCAGCGTCCCGGGGACGGTCGGAACCGGGTGCGTGGACAGCCGCGAGATGTTCACCGCCTGCACGGCCACGAGCGTCCGGTCGCCGACGACGTTCACGGCGTCGGCGCCGCGCGCGGGCCCCGGCACCAGCGGTTCGAGGACGGCCGTCATGTGATCTCCCCCCGATCGTGTTCCCGGCCTCTGCGGCGCGCCCGGATCGCCGCCGCGAGCGGCGAGTCGGGGCCCGCGGCCAGGACCAGTTCCTCCTGCAGGCGGCGTCGTGCCGCGTCCGTCAGCCGGTGGAACTGCGGGCCCGGGACGAAACCACCGGTGTCGTCCGCGCCCGCCTTCACCTGCGACACCAGCCCCGCGAGACGGAGTCTGCGCAGGGACGCCTCCAGTTCCCCCAGGGGCAGCTGAGTACGGCGGCGCAGTTCGTCCATCGGCGTCGGGTAGGGCGACAGCCACGAGTCGTCTGTCAGCGAACCCGCCGCCCGTGGGATGGCCACCGAATGGATGAGGACGAGCGCCAGAACGGCCCGTTCTTGGACCGGCCGGACGCATTCCGGGTCTTGTGCCAGTTCGGCGGCGACATCGTCCCGGTATCCGGAGATCCACCGCGTCTGCTCGGAGCGCACGAGCGTCCGCCCGCTCAGCTTGAGCATTTCCTCGACCGTCCGGCGGAGCGCCGGTTCCCGCAGCGCCGCGAACCGCACCTCCGACACCGGCTCGGCCGCGTGCTCCACCGCCATGTAGGCCGCGACCAGGTCGGCCCGGCGCCGCTCGTCGTACGCGCGCAGGATCCCCTCGAACAACCCGCTCATGCGCCGATCTCCGAGTTATCCACAGGTTCGGATTTTTCGGCGGACGGGGTCGCGACCGAGGCAGGGTCGGAGGGCAGGTGAGCGACGACAGGAGGTGCCGATGATCCGCTCGACCCGGCCGGCCCCGACTCCGGCCTCGGCTCCGGCTCCGGTTCCGGCTCCGATCGAGGTGGTTCAGGGAGGCGGCGGACGAGATCGCGCAGTGACGCGAGCGACCCCTCCGGCCACAGCGCGACCCGGGGGCCGAGACGCACGGCGCCCCCGGCCTCGTCGAGGACGAGCCAGCCGGTGTCGGACAGGCGGCGCAGTTCCCCGGTGGCCCAGCGGCGGGCCAGATCGGTGTCGCCGCGCGTCATGTTCGCGTAGACCTCCAGGACGCCGGCGACCGTGGCCGGAGTGCCGGGCCAGGGGGAGTCGTCAAGGCGCGTCCAGCAGCAGCGG